>JBIKTO010000370.1:0-3265 GCA_044348065.1 Cyanobium sp. | reverse complement strand
GGCCGCCGATTTCGTGGGCAGCGCCGGGCCGAATCTGGCGGCCACGATCACCCCCCACCACCTGCACATCAACCGCAACGCGATGTTCCGCGGCGGGCTGCGGCCGGATTTCTATTGCCTGCCGGTGGCCAAGCGCGAGCGGCACCGCCTGGCGCTGGTGGCGGCCGCCACCTCCGGCAACCCCAAGTATTTCCTGGGCACCGATTCCGCCCCCCATCCCCGTTCGGCCAAGGAAGCGGCCTGCGGTTGCGCCGGCATCTACAACGCCCCCTTTGCGATCGAGAGCTACGCGATGGTGTTCGAGGCGGAGGGGGCGCTGGAGCGGCTGGAGGCCTTCGCCTCGGAGTTCGGCCCGCGTTTCTATGGGCTGCCCTTGAATGAGGGCATGATCACTCTGGAACGCCGCGACCAGCTGGTGCCGCAGCGGCTGGGGGAGGGCGAGCTGGCGCTGGTGCCGTTCCATGCCGGCGAGCTGCTGGGCTGGCGGCGGGCCGGGGACTGAGCGGCGGTCACCAGGCGCACCAGCGTCGTCAGCGGGGGCTGTCGCGGGCCGTGGCGCGACCGCCCGGAGGAGGCGCTGGACATCCACATCCGGGTCGAGGTGTTGCGAGGTGAGGCGGTGGCCCTGGCCTGGGCCGATGCTCTCGATCCGGAGGCGGTGGCGATCACGGCGATGAACGAGGCCGAGATCCTGCATGGCCTGGCCCGGCTGCCCGATGGCAGACGCAAGCGGGAACTCCTGCAGAGCTGGGATGCGCTGTGTGATGCGGTGCACTGGTACGTCGAACTGCTGTACCGTCGCGAGCGAGCGGGCCGATCGATGGCGACGGCCGATGCCGTGATAGCCGCCACTGCCCTGGCCCACGGGGCCTCCCTGGCCACCCGAGATGGAGCCGACTTTGCCGACCTCGGCATCGCCGTGATCAATCCCTGGACCGTGAGCTGATCTCCCACCCTCTGGCCCCAGCTCAAACCAAGTGCACCGCTGGCTGAAGCTGCCGGTCTGCCGCAGCGTTCACCAGGGCCCGATCCAGGGTGGCGAAACAGCCGCAACCCTCACTGCGCAGCAGGTGCAGGGCATCGGCGAAGTCCATACCCTCCCGGTGCCAGACCAGCGCCTGCCGCACCAGATCCTCCTGCTCCAGGTGCACCTGGCTGATCGCCATCAGAGCCTCCAGGGCCGCGATCACCGCGGCGCGCTCCAGCCGGTAGGCGCCGCGCAGCACCCACTCCAGCTCCAGGACCACCGTGATCGGCACAAAGCACGCCGGGCTGGCATCGATCAGGTCGGCCACGCGGCGTGCCTGCTCCAGATCATCGCCGGTGAGCAGCCGCACCAGCAGGTTGGTGTCGAGGGCTACGGGCAGCGTCATGGCCCGAACGTGCGCGCGAAGAGGGCGGGATCCTGCTGCTCCAGGGGTATCGGCGGGCCGCTGTATCCGGTGCAGCCGATCAGGGCCCGGGCAGTGCCGGTTTTGCCGGAGCCGTGGGGGCGGAGCCGCAGCCCATCGGCCTCGAGACTGAGCTCCAGGCGATCCCCGGGATTCAACCCCAGCAACTGGCGCAAGCGGGCGGGGATCACCAGCTGGCCCTTGGATGAGAGCGTCAACAGGGCATCCATCCCAGCCACTCTGAATGGCTTACTACAGTAAGGCACTTAAAGCGCTGCAGCGCCCCGTTCGGATGGCGCAGCCGCAGCCCATCGAGGCGCTCCACCTCCAGGGTGCTGGCGCATTGGAAGAAATCGATCCAGACCGAGGAGTCGAGAGCGATCAAGGCGCCCCCGCCTCCACCGCCGGCTCGTCCCGCGGATCCGCGTCGAGCCGCAGGGCTTCCCGATCCCCCTCCCAGGGCAGCCGGCCGCGGAACGAGCGGATCCTGGCCTGCATCGCCTGCCGCATCAGAGCGTCGTCGATGACGATGTTCGTGCGCATGCTCTGGCTCCCGCAGGCGAGGGCCTCTGACGATGTGCATGGGGTAGGGCGTCCACACACATCAGACCCTGGGCTGGCGGCGGCGGTCATGGCCTGCGCAGCCATGGGGTGCTCGATGGCGACCTGCTGTGGCGGCTGACGCGTTCGCGTCGTTCCTTCCGCGACACCTCCCCGCAGGGTTGCTTCACCGCCGAGGTTCCTTCAGGAGCCCGGCGGTTTTTCGTTGGCTTGGCGCCAGATCTCAACGCCTCCTTGCCCTCGCGCTCCGGAAACTGCCCAGTACGATGGAGAAATGGACATTTCTGTGACCCAGTTCCGCGCCCACTGCCTGGAGTTGATCCGCCAGGTGGAGAGCGGCGGAGAGGTCGTCGAGATCACCCGCCATGGCAAGCCCGTGGCCCGGCTCACCCCCCCTGCCGGTGCCAGCTCCGAACAGCAGCGGCCCTGGCAGAGGCTGAGGGATTCCGGAGCCCTGGACGTGGAACCGGAGGAGTCGGTTCTCGACGCCGGGGCCTTTGACGCCCTCCAGTGAAGCTTCTGCTCGACACTCACGTCTGGATCTGGTGGTTGCTGGGATCCGAGCACCTGTCGCATGCTGAGCGTCGTGCCCTGGATCGGCTGGCGGGATCCGGTGGATGTCATCTCTCGGCCATGAGCCTCTGGGAGGCGCAGATGCTGCACGCCAAAGGGAGGTTGGTGCTGGATCGGCCCTTCCCGAACTGGCTGCGGGAGGCTTCCGCCCCCGGGGTAGTCGCCTTGCTGCCGCTGGACGTCGCCGTGGTGGTGGCGCTGGATTCCTTGCCGGAGAGCTTTCACGGCGATCCCGCCGATCGGCTGATCGTGGCAACCGCCCTGACCCATGGTCTGCCCCTCGTCACCCGGGACCAGGCCATCCAGGCCAGCGGAGTGGTGTCGATCTGGAAGGAAGCTGCCTGAGAAGCCGGCGCTGCGCGGCCTGGTGTGCCCCTCGGCTCTCCGGGCGGATGCCCAGGGAAGAAGGCCGCTCCTTCATGCGGTCGGCCGCTCTGCTTTCACAGGTACTGCCACGGTCTGGTCGCTTAGCTCCGTATAAGAAACTGCCAAAAAATACTATTGAAGTTCTTGCCAGAATTTCCCTTCGCCTTGCTCTTGCCTCACTGGCCACCCGTAATGGGGCCGACTTTGCCGACCTCGGCCTCGCCTTGATCAATCCCTGGACCATGGGATGAACTCTCACCCTCCATCCCCAGCTCAAACCAAGTGCACGGCTGGCTGTAGCTGCCGGCCTGCCGGGGCTCTTACCAAGGCGCGATCCAGCCGGTAGGCGCCGCGCAGCACCCACTCCAGCTCCA
>JBIKTO010000369.1:0-3267 GCA_044348065.1 Cyanobium sp. | reverse complement strand
AGATCAGCGATGAGGAGGCGTTGTCGCACAGCCTCAAGCCCTCGGAGCTCTCCCAGGCCCTGCGCGGACGCACCTGATTCGGGGTGGCCCTCAGGAATGGGTGGAGGCCAGCCGGGCGATCAGCAGCACCGTGAGGCCCACGGACAGGCCCACCATCGCCAGGCGGCCATTCCAGATTTCCGCCTGGGGAGTGAAGCCGCGCCGCCAGGCGTTGAGCTCCTGCTTGGAGACGGGAATCGGACCCTCACCTGGGGAGCCGGGCTCGCCCACCGCTCCCTCCTCCGGAAGGCTCGCATCTGCGTCGTGGTGGGCGGCCGGTGCCATGGACGGTGGACCGAAGGCGCGAACGTGCCGAAGCACGCCCCAGCCTAACGGCATCAGAAGCAGGGATCGGCGTCGTAGAGGCGGTGCGCCTCCTCCAGGGGACAACGGGCCGAGACCCCCAGGTTGATCGGGCTGAAGCAGCCCGCCTCCAGCCGCTGCACCGCCGCCCGGCCGATCATCGCGGCGTTGTCGGTGCACCAGGCCAGGGGGGCCAGTCGCCAGTTCAGCCCCTGGGCCGCAGCCCGTTCCTCCAGCAGCGCCCGCAGTCGGGCGTTGGCCGCCACGCCGCCGACGAGCACCAGGGTGTCCAGCCCCTCCTGGAGGGCGCAGCGACAGCTGCGCTCCACCAGCACCTCCGCCACCACCCGCTCGAAGCTGGCCGCCAGATCGGCCAGGGGGAGAGGGGCGCCCGTGGCCTCCAGCGCCCGCACCTGGCGCAGCACGGCGGTCTTCAGGCCGCTGAAGCTGAAGTCGTAGGGATAGAAGCCCCCTTCCGGCCGCGACACCCGCCCGCGGGGCAGGGGGAAGCGGCTGGCATCCCCGCCCGCCGCCGCCATCTGGATCGCCGGCCCGCCTGGATACCCCAGCCCCAGCAGACGGGCCACCTTGTCGAAACACTCCCCGGCGGCGTCGTCGTGGCTTCGGCCCAGCCGGCGGTAGCGACCTGGCCCCTCCACCCGCACCAGCTCGGTGTGGCCGCCGCTCACCAGCAGCACCAGATAGGGACCCTCGGGCAGGGGGTCGCCCAGCTGCACCGAGCAGAGGTGGCCCTCCAGGTGATGGACCCCCAGAAACGGCAGGCCGTGGAGCTGGGCCAGGGTGCGGGCCGTCACCGAACCCACCAGCAGCGCCCCCACCAGCCCGGGGGTGACGGTGGCGGCCACGGCATCCAGCTGGCGCGGCTGCAGACCGCTCTCCGCCAGCACCCGCTCGACCAGGCCCGGCAGGGCCTCCAGGTGTCGGCGGGAGGCGATCTCCGGCACCACGCCGCCCCAGCGGGCGTGCTCCTCCACCTGGGAGGCGATGGCGCTGGCCAGCACCCTTCGCCCCGAGACGATCGCCGCGGCGGACTCGTCACAACTTGTTTCGACGGCCAGAACGGTGGGCATGGGCCTCAGGCGGCTCCCCTACTGTCCGCTGGTGACATCCTGCCCCCCCGGCAGGTCCCATTCCGGCTCCCTCTCCATGCGCCGTTCCATGCGCCGACTCCTCACCGGCCGTCTGATGGCGGTCCTCCTCTCCGCCTTCCTGCTCTTCGGCCTGGCCCCCGTGGCCCAGGCGGACATCGGCGGGCTCACCCCCTGCTCGGAGAGTGCCCGCTTCCAGTCCCGCGCCGCCGCCGCCAAAACCGAGCAGGCCAAGGCCCGCTTCGAGCGTTACAGCCAGGCCCTCTGCGGAGCGGACGGTCTGCCCCACCTGGTCGTGGATGGCCGCTGGAGCCACGCCGGCGACTTCACGATCCCCGGCATCGCCTTCCTCTACGTCGCCGGAACCATCGGCTGGGCTGGCCGCACCTACCTGATGGCCGTGCGCCATCGCAAGGACGCCCAGACCCACGAGATCCAGATCGACCTGCCCCTGGCCTTCAAGAGCACCCTGGCCGCCGCCCGCTGGCCCCTGGCCGCCCTCGGCGAACTCACCTCGGGCAAGCTCACCGAGGCCGACAGCAAGATCACGGTTTCGCCCCGCTGATCGCTCCCAAGCCGTCCCACTCCTCCCCGACCGATGAAGAAATTCCTCACCACCGCGCCCGTCTTCGCCGCGATCTGGTTCACGATCACCGCGGGAATCATGATTGAGTTCAATCGCTTCTTCCCGGATCTGCTGTTCCATCCCCTCTGATCCCGGCGCTCAGCACACCGTGATCCCCAGGGCTCCGCAGGGGCCCTTTTTCATGGCGGCCTCCTCGGCCCCGGCCCTCAGGCTGAAGCGCCGGCCAGCCCGCAGAGCCGCTCCAGCTCCACCAGGGCCCGCTCCAGGTCGTCGTTGACGACCACGGCGTCGAACTCGGCCTCCGCCTGGAGCTCCTCCCGCGCCCGCTCCAGGCGCCGACGGATCGCCTCCTCGCTGTCGCTGCCCCGGCCGCGGATGCGGCGCTCCAGTTCCTCGAAGGAGGGGGGCCGCAGCAGCACCTGGAAGCCGGCGGGGAAGCTGCGCCGCACCTGGCGAGCCCCCTCCAGCTCGATCTCCAGCAGCACCGTCTGGCCGGCCTCCAGGCGCCGCTGCACCGCCGCCCTGGGGGTTCCGTAGAGATTGCCGGCGAATTCCGCCCACTCGAGGAAGCCGCCGGCGCTCACCTGCTCCTCGAAGGCCTGCCGCTGCAGGAAGAAGTACTGCTCTCCCTCCACCTCCCCGGCGCGGGGTTGGCGGGTGGTGGCGGAGATCGAAAGCCAGATCCCCGGATGGCGCTCCAGCAGCCGGGCCACCAGGGTGCCCTTGCCCACGCCGCTGGGGCCGGTGATCAACAGCAGCCGTCCGGCGGGCACGGAACTGGGCATCGCGGCGCGGCGTGGGGGGAACTCCCACGAGAGTATGGGGGCACAGGCGCGGGGAAACGGCCGCAGGCCGCAGCCATGGCAGGGGAGAGGGTGCAGAACGGGATCGGGGCGCCAGTGCAGCCCCTGGATGCCACCGCGCTGCGGGCGGTGCTGGCGGAGCTGCGGCCCGCCCTGCTGCCGAGCCGTTTCGAGAAGGCCCAGCAGAGCGGTTCCCGCACCGTCCAGTTGGGGCTGCGCAGCCTGGCGGGAAGCTTCTGGCTGGAGCTGAGCTGGCGGCCGGAGGCGCCGCTGCTGCTCGCGATCCCCCCACCGCCGCGGCAGGGGGACGGCAGCACCCTGGCCCGCCAGTTGCAGCACGGCCTGCGGGGCCTCAGCCTGGTGAGCCTGGAGCAGCAGGGCTGGGAGCGGGTGGTGGAGCTGGGCTTCGCCAGCCGCCCCGGGGAAG
>JBIKTO010000047.1:0-10027 GCA_044348065.1 Cyanobium sp. | reverse complement strand
TGCGCCCGCCGCGCTTCGGGGATGCTCTCGACCATGGCGGCCCGCTGGGCGGTGAGCTGGGCCTGGGAGCGACTCACCGCCCCCGCCAGGGCTTTCCAGCGCTTGGCCCGCAGGTCGTCGCTGGTGGCCTCCAGCCGGTGCTGCAGGCTCTGCAGCTGGGGAGCATCGATCGGCAGGGCGTTGCGCAGGATCGCCTCGGGGTCCTTCACCGCGTTGCCCTGGGGCAGTTCGGCCCGGGCCGGCAGGGCCGACCCCAGCAGGCAGACGCTCATCAGCAGCGACAGAGCCAGCGCCAGGGCCCCAGGGCGGCGGAATCGTCCGAGACGACGGAGAAGGCCGACGCGGTGGCCGGGGAGACCCGCTGCGCCCATGGCTTCATGCTCTTGTTCTGAGCGGACTCTGGCACAACCGCTCCAGCGTCGAGTCGCCGCGGCGGCCCGGCGGCTCCGGTAGCCAGACGTACAATCGATCGGATCCGAACCGCCGGAATGATCTCCAGCAACGACTTCCGCACGGGCACCACGATTGAGCTGGATAACCAGGTCTGGCGTGTTGTCGAGTTTCTGCACGTCAAGCCCGGCAAGGGGTCGGCCTTCGTGCGCACCAAGCTCAAGGCCGTGCAGAGCGGCAACGTGGTGGAGAAGACCTTCCGAGCCGGCGAGACCGTCCCCCAGGCCCAGCTCGACAAGGCCACGCTCCAGCACACCTACATGGAAGGCGACGACTACGTCTTCATGGACATGGCCAGCTACGAGGAAACGCGCCTCACCGCCCCCCAGATCGGCGAGCAGCGCAAGTACCTCAAGGAGGGCATGGAGGTGAGCGTCGTCTACTGGAACAACAAGCCCCTCGAGGTGGAGCTGCCCAATTCGGTGATCCTCGAGGTCACCCAGACCGATCCCGGCGTCAAGGGCGACACCGCCACCGGCGGCACCAAGCCCGCCATCGTCGAGACCGGCGCCCAGGTGATGGTGCCCCTGTTCATCTCGATCGGCGAGAAGATCAAGATCGATACCCGCAACGACAGCTACCTCGGTCGGGAGTCCTGATCCGATGCATCTCGATCACGACCAGCTCCGGGCGCTGCTGACCCTCCTCGGCGAGAGCGATATCCAGGAGCTGCGGCTCGAGGGTGACGACTTCCGCCTCGAGGTGCGTCGCAACCTTCCCGCCCCCACGCCCGTGGCGGTGGTGCAGGCCCCGGTCGCCGCCCCCGCGCCGCTGCCCGCACCCGCGTCGCCCGCGCCGGCCCCCTCCCCGTCGGCACCGCCGCCACCCCCGGCCGTTCGCAGCGACCTCCAGGAGATCACCGCGCCGATGGTGGGCACCTTCTACCGGGCCCCGGCCCCTGGCGAACCCCCGTTCGTCGAGGTTGGCAACCGCATCAACGCCGGCCAGCCCGTCTGCGTTCTGGAGGCCATGAAGCTGATGAATGAGCTCGAGGCCGAGGTCAGTGGCGAGGTGATGGAAATCCTTGTGGACAACGGCACGCCGGTGGAGTTCGGCCAGGTGCTGATGCGCATCAAGCCCGGCTGAGCCCCAGCTCCCAGGCGGTTTCGATCGCCGCCACCATGCTGTCCGGCCGGGCCACACCGCGGCCGGCGATGGCGAAGCCGGTGCCGTGGTCGGGGGAGGTGCGTAGGAAGGGGAGGCCCAGGGTGGTGTTGACCGCCGCATCGAAGGCCAGCAGCTTCACCGGAATCAGGCCCTGATCGTGGTACAGAGCCAGGTAGCCATCCGCCCCGCCGCCCCGGCCCGCCCAGGCCGCCGCCGCCTCCAGCCAGCAGGTGTCCGGCGGCAGCGGCCCCTCCAGCACCACCTCCGGATGGCGCTGCCGCCAGGCCGCCAGGCAGGGCACCAGCCAGTCCTGTTCCTCACGGCCCAGGGCTCCCTCCTCGCCGGCGTGGGGGTTGAGACCCGCCACCACCAGCCTTGGCCGCTCCCGGAAGCGGCGGCAGAACGCCAGCAGGGCCTCCAGCTTGGCCGCCACCCGCTCGCCGTCGAGGCGTTTCGGCACATCGGCCAGGGGCAGGTGGGTGGTGGCCAGGAGCGTGTTCAGCCGCCAGGCGCCGTGGGGGGCGCGGGCGGTGAACAGCATCGAGGCTTCCGCCACCCCGCAGAGTTCCGCCAGCCGCTCGGTCTGCCCCGGGTAGCGATGGCCGGCGGCGTGCCAGCTCGCCTTGCAGATCGGTGCGGTCACCAGGGCCTGGCAGCGTCCCTGGCGCACCTCCTCCACGGCCCGGCTGAGCCAGGTGAAGCTGGCCGCCCCGGCCTCCGGACCGCTCAGCCCCGGTTCCACCGCCGCTGGCAGCGGCTCATCGAGCACGGCGAAGTCGGCCGGATCGGCCAGATCCCCGCAGCCGGCTCCGCTCAGCCGCCGGTGGCTCTCCACCAGCCAGCGCCGGCAACCCACCAGCAGCACACGCTGCCGATCGGCCCGCAGCCTTGCCAGGGCCCGCAGGGTCACCTCAGCGCCGATGCCGGCGGGATCCCCGAGGGCGATGGCAATCCGGCCGGTGCGACTCATGATGGAGATGTTGCCAGTGAACGGGCTCCATGCTGCGGTCGTTATTGGTCGGGCTTCTGCTGGCCGGGGTCGGCATCGGCCTCCAACGTCAGTGGATTCAGCTCGATTCCCGCAAGTTCCTCACCGACATCAACATGCCCCTGCTGGCGGATCCGGAGGCCACCCGGGAGAAGCTGTTCAACACGAAGGGCTTCTAGGGTACCGGTCCCCGTCCTCCTCAGCCAGGCAGGCCCGGTAGCCCTCCCGGTAGGTGGGATGGAGCAGCTCGTAGCCCAGGGTGTCCCGCAGCAGGCGGCTGTCGGCCCGGCGGTTTTCGGCCCAGAAGCTGCGCGCCATCGGGCTCAGGCTGGCCTCCACCGAGGCCCAGGGCTGCAGCTCCGGCAGGGGGAGCCCCAGCAGATGGGCCGCGTAGCCCAGGGTTTCGCTCGATGGGCAGGGACAGGCGTCGGCCACGATCACGGTGTCGGGGCGGCGCTCCGGCGTCAGCGTCAGGCAATGCAGCACCGCGCCGACGATGTCGTCGACGTGCACGCGCGAGAACACCTGGCCGGGTTTGTGGACCAGGCGCGCCTCCCCCCGCCGCAGGCCGGCGAAGGGGCTGCGGCCGGGGCCGTAGATCGCCGGCAGCCGGAACACCTGCAGCGGCAGTCCGCTGGCCCGCCAGGCCCGCTCGCAGGCCAGCCGGGCCGCGCTGCGGCCAGGGGCCGGGTTGGGGGCGCTCGCCTCGTTCACCCAGGCTCCGCCGCGATCGCCGTAGACGCCGGTGGTGGAGAGGTAGCCCACCCAGGCCGGCCCCAGCTCGCTGAGGGTGGCCCCGAGATGCGCCAGCACCGGATCCCTCCCCTCCCGATCGGGGGGGATCGTCACCAGCACATGGCTCACGCCCGCCAGGTCGGCGGCGGTGGGCCGCTGCCCCGCCGGCCCGTCGAAGCGCAGCCAGGCCAGGGTTGAGGGGGATCCAGTCGCCGGTGGGGTTTCGCCGCGGTGGGTGAGCAGCACCGGCACCCCCCGCGCCGCCACGGCCGTGGCCAGCCGTTGGCCGGTGTAGCCCCCGCCCACCACCAGCAGGCCGGAGAGGCCCCAGGGGTTGACAGCTGCCGACGGCGTCAGTACATCTGTACCAGATTCAGATCGGTTGACCGTGTTCGCCACCTCCATCCCCGCCTCCATCGCCACCTCCGTGTCCCCGTCCATGCGGCTCTCGGCCCAGGCTGGTTGCCTCTCTACCGCAGCCGCGCCCAGGCGCACCGCGGCCCTCCGTCGCTCGGCCAGCGGGGGTTCCGCCCCGGTGGCGGCCGCCATGGGGGTGCCGCTCACCCTGGCGGGGGTGCTCCTCGCCATGGCGATGCTGGTGGCGCCCGAGCAGCCCGCCCATCAGGAGGCCATCTGCCAGCGCCACAACGGCGTGGCGGCCTGCCGGGTCTGGTGACCGTCGCGCTCTTCCGAGCTGTCCGCCAGCCCCGGGGCGGCGGAGCTCCCCGCGGCGGCGGGGGCAACCCACAGCAGCAGTCGCTCCGCCAGTTGCATGTCGCCGCCGGTCCAGGCCCGCAGGGCCATCGCCCGGCGCGGGTCGTAGAAGCTCTGCTGGCGGTACCAATGGAAGGCGTCGCTGTCCCCCTTGCGGCCGTTGCAGGGCAGACAGGCCGGCACGCAGTTTTCGGTCACGCTCGCCCCGCCCCGGCTGCGGGGGTGGACGTGGTCAATCGATTCGGAGGGATTGCCGCAATAAATGCAACAGCGGCCGGTGCGGCGGTGGAGCGATTGCCGCCAGCGTCTTGCGCGCAGCTTGGGGCAGAGATCCTCCAGGAAAACCCCATCGCCCGCGTGCATGGACGCCCTTCGATTGGCGGAAGTTTGGCCGCGGCCGCAGGGGTGTCAATGTGTCGGAGACGTCACTTTGCGCGATTGGCGGCCACCCTCGTCCAGATGCGCCTGGGCCCCGCGGGGCTGATCGAGGTGGTGAGTCCCTTCGATGCCGTCACCCATGCCCAGTTGCGGGCGGTGCGACCCGCCGGCCGCTGGTTGGCCCGCCGGGGCTGCTGGGAGTTCCCCTTCGAGGCCATCGCGATCCTGGAGCACCAGCTCGCCGGCCGCTTCCCCCTCACCCCCGACCTGGAGCGCTGGATCGCCTGGAGCCGCCAGCCCCTGCCGCCCCTCCCCCCCCATCGCGCCCTGGTGGCCGCCGCCGAGCTGGAGCGCCCCCTGCTCGACGGCCGCCGCCTGCTGGGCCACCAGCGGGCCGCCGCGCGCTGGCTGCTGGCGCGGCGGGGGGGGATCCTGGCGGACGCGATGGGCCTGGGTAAGACCCTCACCGCCCTGGCGGCCGCGCGCGCCATGGGTCGTCTGGCGGACTGCCGCATCCTCGTGGTGGCACCGGCCGGGCTGCACCAGCACTGGCGGGCGGAGGCGGCCGCCCTGGAGTTGCGCCTGGAGCTGCACAGCTGGGGACGCCTGCCCACCGAGCTGCCGGAGGCGGGCACCGTGCTGATCGCCGACGAGGCCCATCACGCCCAGAACCTCTCGGCCCGCCGCACCCTCGCCTTCCTGCGCCTGGCCCGCCATCCGCGCCTGCGGGCGATCTGGCTGCTCACCGGCACGCCGATGCGCAATGGCCGGCCCATCCAGCTCTTCCCCCTGCTGGCGGCGATCGGCCATCCCCTCGCCGCCGACCAGGCCGCCTTCGAGGAGCGCTACTGCCAGGGCCACTGGCGCGAGCGGGGCGGTCGCCGGATCTGGCAGGCCAGCGGCGCCTCCCGGCTGGGGGAACTGCAGCGTCTGGTGCGGCCCCTGTTGCTGCACCGCAGCAAACAGCAATGCCTCGATCTGCCCCCCAAGCAGCGTCGGCTGCACCCGGTGCTGCTCGATCCGGCGGCGGCCCGTCGCTTCGACGATCGCCTGCGGGCCCGGGTGGAGGCCTATCGCCAGCGGGCCGAGCGCGGCGAGGTGCGCCGCGATGCCGAGGTGCTGGCGGCGCTCACCGCCCTGCGCCAGATCGGCTCGGCCTTCAAGCTGGCCGCGGCGATCCGCCTGATCAGGGAGCTGCGCGCCGAGGGGGAGGCGGTGGTGGTGTTCACCGCCTTTGTGGCCAGCGCCCGCGCCCTGCACCAGCGCTGCGGCGGCGAGCGTGGATCCCTGCTGCTGGAGGGGGCGGTGCCGGTGCGCCGCCGCCCTTCCCTGGTGGCGGCGTTCCAG
This sequence comes from Cyanobium sp., assembly GCA_044348065.1. Taxonomy (GTDB): domain Bacteria; phylum Cyanobacteriota; class Cyanobacteriia; order PCC-6307; family Cyanobiaceae; genus Cyanobium. The sequence continues at coordinate 4,308 of JBIKTO010000047.1, read as the reverse complement.
GAGGGCGCCCGCTCCCTGCTGATCGCCACCTATGGCACCGGCGGTCTGGGGTTCACCCTGCACCGGGCCCGGCATGTGCTCCTGCTGGAACGCCCCTGGACCCCCGGCGATGCGGAACAGGCGGAGGACCGCTGTCATCGCATCGGCATGGGCGCCAGCCTCACCTGCCACTGGCTGCAGCTGGGGGTTGCGGATCGCTTCGTGGACGAGCTGATCGCCGGCAAGGCCGAGCGGATCGGGGAGCTGCTCCACAGCCCGCAGGCGCTGGACCGTCGCCGCGAGCTGGTGGACCTCGGCCGCCGCCTGCTGGACCAGTGGCCTCGCGGCTGACTCGCGATCCCCTCCGGCCTGGTCCCCGCTCAGTCGCGGCAGCTGGCCAGGCGCAGGCGCAGATCGTTGCGCAGCAGGGGATCGATCGATGCGTTGGGGCGGGCTGCCACCAGCTTCGCCGCCGCCGCGATGTCCTGGCAGGCCTTCACCGAGTCGCCCCGCAGCGTGTGGATCAGGAAGCGGTCGTTGAGGGGCTGGGGATCGCGCGGGAATCGCGCCACCACCCGGTCGCAGCGCTGCAGAGACGGGTCGAGCTGATCCACGTTCAGGTCCCGCAGGCAGTCGCCGGGGGAGACGCGTCGCTGTGGCAGGGGCTCCTCCGCGCAGCCCCCGAGCAGGGAGAGCGCCAGGGGCAGGGCCCACCAGAAGACGTTGCAGCGGACTCGACGGCCACGGGGCCCGGGTCGCGCGGCTGGCTCAGTTGCTGCTGTACCGCTCACTCCGGGTCATGGTGCTGCCGACCTCCGCTTTACCACCGGGCCCGGTGGCGGGGGCGGATTCCACGGCCGTGGCCCCGGGCTGGCCGCGCCGATAGAGCTCGCCGAGATAACGGCCGCAGTCCGGGTACGTGCCGGGGTTGTTGACCACCGCTTCGGTGATCATCACGGCGGCGTGCTCAGGGGAGGTCTTGAACATGCTGGCGCTCTGCCGCTTGATCAGGGCGTAGGCGGCGGTCCAGCTCACCTGGTGATCGTTGCCGTTGTTGCGCATGAAGCAGTACACCTGGGCGCCCTTGGCTCCGGGGCCGTCGGTGACGGCCGCCTGGGCCGGGGCAAGCGATGGCCCGATCAGGGCCAGGCCGGGGCCGCCCAGGGCGAGCAGCGCAAGCAGGGAGGAGCGCAGCGGTGAGGCCATGCGCGGGGCCAGCCGGGGAGCCATCGGTCGCGGGGTGTGAGCCAATGGGCCACCGTAACGACCCTGTTCCCTCTGTCCAGGGGTGCAGCCGCCCCACCGGCCTTCAGCCCGGTGGGGCGGCGCCGCCGTCGGGCAGCACCAGCCGCACCACCAGCGGCAGCACCACCAGCACCGTGATCAGCCGCACCGCGTGCAGGGCGGCAACCGCAGCCCCCACCCCGAATTCCGCTCCCACCAGGCTCATGCCGCTGATGCCCCCGGGGGCCGCCCCCAGCAGGGCCACCACCGGGTCGATCCCCAGCAGCCGCGCGCTCCAGAGGCCCACCACCAGGCCGGTGGCCACCAGGGTGACGGTGATCAGCAGCGCCGGCCGCCAGAGGCCGCCGAGTTGCACGAGCGTCGCCGCCGTGAGGCCGGTGCCGATCACCGTGCCGATGGCGATCTCCAGCAGGGTGCGGGTGCCCACCGGCCACTGGGCCACCTCCAGGCGGCCGCTCATGCTCACCAGGGCCGCCCCGAGCAGGGCCCCGGCCAGGGGCGCGGCCGGGATGCCGGTGCGCTGGGCCAACAACCCTCCCGTGGTTCCCGCGATCCCGTAGAGCACCAGATTCCAGGGAAACGACATTCGCAGCGCCAGTCGCCGGGGTCCGCCGTTCAGTCTGGGAGATCAGGGCGGCTGCCGCTTGAGCGCTCCGCTCTCCTGTGTTGTCATGCGCCCAGATCGTTCCCTCCGCCATGGCCACCCCGTCGGTTTCGTTTCGCATCTCCCGCAGCGCCGAGGACCTGGCCGCCACCATCCACGCCCTCTCCCAGCGGCTGGTGAAACTGGAGCAGAGGCTGGCCGCCATGGAGGGCCAGATCAGCGAAACCCAGGAGGCGGATCCGGAGGAACTGGCCAGCCTCGACAACGTCGAGCGGCTGCTGCAGGACTGTCGCGATCTGCTGGAGGAGCAGGATCTCGAGGAGGCAGAGCCCGAGGCGTTCAGGGCGGCCGCTGAGCCGCGCCGGGACGGCTATCCGTCCGCCGCCTGAGCTGGACCCCCTGGCCAGGGGTGACACAATAGGAAGAAAGTCAGCGATGGCTTATCCCGCCCCCCTGCACCACGGCCAGGCCTCCATTCAGCCTTCCGCCCCCAAGGCGAACACCCCCACCCCGCGCTGCCAATCGCCATCCCGCTCCATCCCCGAGGGCGATCATCAAGTGGAGAAGCTTCAGTTCGCCCTGGCCGTGGCCCTCAGCCGTGGCGATCTGCCCCGCTCCCAGGAGCTGCGCGATCAGATTGCGGCCCTGGGAGAAGATCTGGAAGAACCCGGCACCTGATCTGAGGCCTGTCGCCATTTTCCGGCAACCACTCCCACACACGCTGGGAGTGGTTAGTCTGTAGCTGCATGGGTTCGCAGATTTTGCATGCTGTGGTCACGGTCCCATCCCAAGCGGTTGTGACCTTTCCCTGGTCCGGCGTTGTCCAGCCTGCTCAATCTCAATAGCTGCCTGAGCTCAAATCCCCCAATATTTCCCTTCTCGCTACCGCCTTCCTTAGGATTCATGAACGGCCTTCCGTCCACTGCGACCCTGCCTCGTCGAGCGGCTCCCCGCCCTGTTGGATCCCTGACTCCCACCAGCAACGGTCACGGAGGAAGCGATCAACGCCAGCTGCTGCTGGCCCAGGCGGAGCGGCTCAACCAACAGGCTCACCAGAGCGCCGAGCAAGGCGAGATCGAGGCCTCCGCCCGCCTGATCCTGGAAGCGCTCGACTGCGAGCGCCGGGCCGGCGGTCTGGGTCCCCAGGTGCTGCAACTGATCAAGCCGCGCGGCTGAACGGCCGGCCGCCGCCCGGGTGAGATATTTTTGGGAACGATGTTGTCGCCACCACCATCGGCGATCCCACTGTTTCCTGCATGAAAGAGGCCAACCTGCTCATGTGGTTGGGCAGAGAAGGTCTCGATCCCTCGGCTCCCTCCCTGCTGGCTGACGATGGCTGGGTGATCTCGCGTCGGAACCTGAGTCAGGCCGTTCACGCCACCATGGTTCACCTCAGGCGGAAGGGGATCAGCCCGGAGCATCGGTTGGCCTTGGTGATGCCCCCAGGGCCAGGCCTGGCCACCAGTCTGCTTGGGGCGATGGCGGTGACGGCTGTGGCTCCCCTGGTCCCCGCCAATCCCGTCGGGGTGATGGTGGAGGATCTGCAAAGGCTTCGCATCACCCATGTTCTGGTGGATGGATCGCCGCCGCCGCCGTTGTTGGAGGCTGCGGCCCAGCTCGGTTTGCCGGTGCTGCGTCTCGATCCATTCGCCCTTCCGGATCCAGGCGAGGATCCAGGGGATCCACCATCGACTTCCCAGCTCGCCCTGCTGCTGCAGACCTCCGGCACCACCTCGCGGCCCAAGGTGGTGCCGTTGAGCCACGCCAACCTGTGGGCTTCCGCCCATTCCGTGGCGGAGGTGTTGGCCCTGGGCCCCGGCGACCGCAGCCTGGCGGCGATGCCCCTGTTCCACATCCATGGGATCGTGGCGTCGTTGCTGGCTCCCCTCTTGGCTGGTGGCAGCGTGATCTGCTGCCAGAGCAATGCTCCGGATCGCTTGCTCGCGGCCATGGAGAGCCTGCAACCCACCTGGCTTTCGGCGGTGCCCACCCTGCTTCAGGGGCTTCTGGCCGAGCTGGATCGCAGGCCGCCGGCACCTCCAGCCCATCGGCTGCGCCTGCTCCGCTCCTCCTCCTCCCCGCTGCCCCCACCTGTGCTGGAGCGGCTCGAGCTGGCGTTTGGCGTTCCAGTGATCGAGGCCTACGGCATGACGGAGGCGGCGCATCAGATCTGCAGCAACCGGCTGCCGGGATCAGGGTCCGGCCGCCAGCCCGGGAGCGTGGGTGCGGCGGCCGGGCCCGAGGTGGCGGTGTTGGGGCCGGACAGGCAGCCACGGCCCGCCGGCGAGAGCGGCGAGGTGGCGATCCGTGGCGACAACGTGACCGCGGGCTATGAGGCCGCCCAGGACAGCGGTTGGGTTCGCGATCCCACCGGCGCCACCTGGTTCCTCACCGGCGATGAGGGCGTTTTGGATCATCAGGGGCGCCTCACCCTCACGGGCCGCCTCAAGGAAATGATCAATCGCGGCGGTGAGAAGGTG
>JBIKTO010000368.1:0-3269 GCA_044348065.1 Cyanobium sp. | reverse complement strand
CGAGATGCAGAACATGGAAACCAGCAATGACGGCCGCACCCAGCTGGAGTTCCTGGTGCCCTCCCGCGGCCTGATCGGCTTCCGGGGCGAATTCATCCGCGCCACCCGCGGCGAGGGGATCATGAGCCACTCCTTCCTCGATTACCGGCCGATGCAGGGGGATTTCGATACCCGCCGCAACGGCGTGCTGATCTCCTTCGAGGAGGGCACCGCCACCTTCTATGCCCTCAAGAACGCCGAAGATCGCGGCCAGTTCTTCATCACCCCGGGCACCAAGGTGTACAAGGGCATGATCGTCGGTGAGAACACCCGGCCCCAGGATCTCGAGATCAACGTCTGCAAGACCAAGCAGCTCACCAACATGCGCTCCGCCGGCGCTGAGGAGCTCGACACCCTGCAGGCCCCCCTGCAGATGACCCTGGAGCGCGCCCTGGAGTACATCGGCCCCGACGAGATGCTGGAGGTCACCCCCGAATCGATCCGTCTGCGCAAGCTGCCCGCCCGCAAGCCGGCCAAGCGGTGAGCAGCGGCGAGGCAACCCTGGTCGGCGACCCCCGCTTTCAGGAAGCGGTGCGCCTGTTCAACGCCGCCGACTGGTACGCCTGCCATGACGGCTTTGAGGAGCTCTGGCATGAAACCCAGGGTCCGATGCGGCCGGTGTTGCAGGGATTCCTGCAGATCGCCGTGGCCGAACTCCATCAGGAGCGCGGCAACCGTCGCGGCGCCACGGTGCTGATGGGCGAAGGGCTTGGTCGCCTTCGGGATTGCGGCGAGGAGGCTCTCGGGATCTGCCTGGCCTCCCTGCGCCAGTGTGTGTACCAGCGGCTGCGGCTCCTCCAGGCCGAGGGGTGTCTGGCGGATCTGCCTCTGCCCCGCCTCGAGGAGAAAGGGGCCAGCGATCGGTAAATTGGAACGCTTGGTTCTTCGGGCTTTGGTCTTGCCTCACCAGGCTCGCTGGCACCATCTGGCCTCTCGGGCAGCCCTGGTGGCGGTCTCTGTGGCGACCTCCCTGGTGGGCGTCGCGACCCTGGCGGGCCAGAGCCTGCCGCGTCTCTCCGTTGCCCAGGCGGCTCCGGCCCCGGCCCCGGCTCCGGCCCCGGCTCCGGCTCCGGCCCCGGCTGCGGTGACGCCCACCCCGGCCCCGGCGACCAAGGCCGCTCTGCCGGATGACGGCATGGTCACCATCGAGTCGGACAGCCAGCAGGCGGACAACGCCACCGGTGTGGTGACCGCCACGGGCAACGTGCGCATCACCTACCCCGGTCGGGGGATGGTGGCCACCGCCCGCCAGGCCCAGTACTACTCCCGTGAGGGTCGGCTCGTGCTCAGCGGCGATGTCGATGTGACCGATGCCGACGGCCAGCGGATCCGGGCCGAGCGGATCGTCTATCGGCTTGACAGCGAGCGTGTCGTGGCCGAACCCCAGCCCGGTCGCCAGGTCACCAGCCGGCTGAAGCTTCGCCAGCAGGTCAGCCCGGCCCCGGCCGTGGCCCCGGCGTCGGCGCCACGGCAGCCATGAGCCTCAGCCTGCAGCGGGTCGCCATCACCCTGGGCGGGCGACCCCTGGTTCAAGACGTGAGTCTGACCCTCAGCCCCGGCGAAGTGGTCGGTCTGTTGGGACCGAACGGCGCCGGCAAGACCACCACCTTCAATCTTGTCACCGGCCTGTTGCGTCCCGATGACGGCGATGTGTTGCTTGATGGCGAGAGCGTGACCGATCTGCCGATGCCCAGCCGTGCTCGCCTCGGCATCGGCTATCTCCCCCAGGAGGCGAGCGTGTTCCGCAACCTCAGCGTGCGCGACAACCTCCGCCTGGCGTTGCAGGAGAGCGGCAGCGCCCCGGCGCAGCATCGCGATCGGCTTGAGCAGCTGATCGGCGAATTCCACCTCAGTTCCTTCCAGCATCGCCGGGGCTTCCAGCTCTCGGGGGGCGAGCGCCGGCGCTGCGAGGTGGCCCGCGCCCTGGCGGTGGGCGATCAGGGGCCCCGCTACCTGTTGCTCGATGAGCCCTTCGCCGGCGTGGATCCGATGGCCGTGGCTGATCTGCAGGCGCTGATCGATGGCTTGCGCCTGCGCGGTATGGGGGTGCTGATCACCGATCACAACGTGCGCGAGACCCTGGCGATCACCGATCGCGCCTATATCCTCACCGATGGCCGCATTCTGGCGTCGGGCAGCTCCGAGGCGATGGCCCATGATCCCCTGGTGCGTCGCCACTACCTTGGGGAGGCCTTCCAGCTGTGAGGGGCGTCAGTCCACCGCAGCTGCCCGTACCGGGGCGCCCGAAGTTGCTGAGGCTTGCCGACCGCGGCCGGGCCGAGTCGATGCGGCAGCGGCTGTTGCTCTCCTGGCGGCGATTGCCGCTGCTCGACCGCTGGTTGCTCAATGAGCTGATCGGTCCGCTGCTCTTCGGCATCGCCGCCTTCACGGCGGTGTCGCTCTCGGTGGGGGTGGTGTTTGAGCTGGTGCGGCGGGTGGCGGAATCGGGGTTGCCGCTGACGGCGGCCCTGCAGGTGCTGCTGCTGCGCCTGCCCGGCTTCCTGGTGCTCTCCTTCCCGATGGCCACCCTGATGGCCACCCTGCTGGCCTTCAGCCGCCTCTCGGGCAGCAGTGAACTCACGGCCCTGCGCAGCGTGGGCGTGAGCACCCGCCGCATGGTGCTGCCCGCGCTGGTGCTGGCCCTGTGCATGAGTGTGCTCACCTTCGTGTTCAACGATGTGATCGTGCCCCGGGCCAACCTCGAGGCCACCAACAGCCTGGAGCGAGCCCTTGGCAAGGCGATCTCCACGGAAAAGGGGAGCAATATCATGTATTCCCGCTTCGGCCGCGTGGCGATGGAGGGGGGCGAGCGGGTGAAGATGCTCACCCATATCTTCTACGCCCGCAATTTTCTGCGCGGTGAGATGAAGGATGTCACCCTGCTCGACTTCTCCCGGCTCGGTCAGCGCCAGATGCTCACCGCCGAGAGCGCCCGCTGGAACGAGCAACTCTCGCTGTGGCAATTCCGCAATGGCCGCATCATCAACGTCGATGACGCCACCGGCAGCACCACCTCGGCCCGCTTCGACCGTTACAACTACCCTCTCAGCCGCGATCCGCTGGAGGTGGCCAAGCTGCCCACCGATCCCAGCGTGATGACCGTGGGTCAGGCGCGCACCGCCGAACGGCTGCAGCGCCGCGCCGGCAACGCCAAGGAGGCCCGCCGCCTGCGGGTGCGGATCCAGGAGAAGTTCGCCTTTCCCGCCATCTGCCTGGTGTTCGGGCTGATA
>JBIKTO010000046.1:0-10033 GCA_044348065.1 Cyanobium sp. | reverse complement strand
GACGTAATCGCGACCGCGCAGGTCGGGGCGATCCTCGAGCAGGCTGTTGAGGTAATTGGCATTCACCACGCAGAGATCACGGTTGTTGAAGCACACCGTGTTGGTGGAGAAGCGCGCCTCGGCGTTGCGCAGGTTCTGCCAGCTGCGGCTGCCGGCATCCCAGAGGGCCATGCGGCTGGGATCCGAGCTCACCCGGATCGTCTGGATGCTGTCGCCGATCCGGTGGCGGTAGAGGGTGGCGCCGCCCTCATTGACGGCCTCCACCGTGCAGGTGAGCGGGGCGCCGCCCTTGACGGCGCATTTCGTCTCCAGCGTGTACAGGGTCTGGGCGGAGGCGGGCTGCAGGGAGCCGACGCTCAGCAGCAGCCAGCCGCTGAGCAACCAGCGGCAACCCGAGCGGCGCGGGATCGCCGCGATCAGAGAGGGTTGGGGCGAGGCCATGGGAAGGGAAAGGCAGAGAAAAAGAGAGAGAAGGAAACAGGCGGCAGGGACGGAGCGGCAGACAAGGGGGTGTGGGGGCGAGGCGGCGCCGGCTCAGGGTGAAGCGACGCAGCGGAAGCCCAGGTGACAGGTGGAGGTGTCGATTCCCTGGGCCATGCGGGCCGCCGGGCGGTACCGGCGGCAGTAACCGGGGGCGCAGAGAAAGGAGCCCCCCTTCACCACCTTGCGCGGGATCTGACCGTGCTGGGAGCTGGAGTCAATGCTGGCCTCGCGGCTGCGGGCAGCGCCGGAGGCGTTGAGGGCATGGGGCTGGTACCAGTCGTCTGTCCACTCCCAGACGTTGCCGATCATGTCGACCAGCCCGTAGGGATTCGCCGGAAAGGAGCTCACCGGTGAGGTGCGCTCCCAGCCGTCGAGGCGGCTGTTGTGGTTGGGGAAGTCCCCCTGCCAGGTGTTGGCCAGCATGCGGCCGCCCGGGTGCAGTTCCGACCCCCAGGCGAACTCCACCTCCTCCAGGCCGCCGCGGGCAGCCCGCTCCCACTCGGCCTCGCTGGGCAGCCGCTTCCCCGCCCAGGTGGCAAAGGCGAGGGCGTCCTCATGGGCGATGTGAACCACCGGATGGCGCTCCCGCCCCTTGATCGAACTGCCGGCACCCTCCGGGTGGCGCCAGTCCGCCCCTGGCACGTACTGCCACCAGCGGTAGGGATCCCCCTGGCCGATCGGCCGGGGGGGCGGCACGAACACCACCGAGCTGGGCTGCAGCAGTTCGGGCTTCGCCTCGGGGTAGAGGGATGGATCGGCCGGCCGCTCCGCCAGGGTGATGTGGCCGGTGGCCTTCACGAACGCCAGGAACTGGGCGTTGGTGACGGGTGTGCGATCCATCCAGAACCCCTCCACCGCCACCCCATGCGCGGGAGCCTCCTCTGGGTAGTGGTGGTCGGAGCCCATCCGGAAGCCGCCGCCGGGAATCCAGACCATCTCCCGGGCCGGAGGCCGGCCGGGAGCGGGAGCGGTGGCGGTGGAGCTGGGCACGGCGGGCATCGATCAGGCGGCGCCGCTGGCGGCGTGCTCCAGTTTCTCCATCACCCGCTCCAGCGAGAAGCTGGCCGCCTTCTGGCGCGGCGGATAGGCAACAAAGGTTTTGAGGAAATCGGCCACGAAGGCCTGGGCCGGCACGATCAGGAAGACATGGTCGAACATCCAGTCCCAGTAGGTGTTGGAGGTGATGTCGGCCCGCTCGTAGGGATCGGTGAGCAGGTTGAAGACCTTCGGAACCCGCAGCTCCACGAACGGCTCGGCCCAGATCTGGCAGGTGCCCTGGGTCCGCTGCTCGCGGAAGACGAATTTCCAGTTGTCATAGCGCAGACCCACCAGGTCGCCGTCGTCGGAGAAGTAGAAGAACTCCTTGCGGGGGCTCCGGTCGGTCTTGCCCGTCCAGTAGTCGAGCATGTTGTAACCATCCAGGTGGATGTGAAACGTTTTGTCGCCGACCGTGTAGCCGTCGAGCAGCTTCTGCTTGATCTCCGGTTCACCGGCGGCGGCCAGCAGGGTGGGCAGCCAGTCGAGGTGGCTGCAGAGGCCGGTGAGGTTGACACCCGCCGGAATCTTGCCCGGCCAGCGCACCATGGCCGGCACGCGGAAGGCGCCCTCCCAGTTGGTGTTCTTCTCACTGCGGAAGGGGGTCATGCCGGCATCGGGCCAGCTGTTCATGTGGGGGCCGTTGTCGGTGCTGTACATCACGATCGTGTCGTCGCTGATGCCGAGCTCATCGAGAAGATTGAGCATCTCACCGATGCATTCGTCGTGATAGATCATCACATCGTGGTATTCCGACTGCCAGCGCCCGCTGCGGCCGATGTCCTGCGGGCGGGCATAGGTACGGAAGTGCATGTGGGTGGTGTTGAACCACACAAAGAACGGCTCACCGGAGGCCACCGCGTCGCGGATGAAGCGCTTGGCCTCCACCAGGAATTCATCATCCGCCGTTTCCATCCGCTTGCGGGTGAGCGGACCGGTGCTCTCGATCCGCTGCGTGCCATCGCCATTGGCCCAGCAGTGCAGCACGCCGCGGGGGGCGAAGCGCTTGCGGAAATTGGGGAACTCCGGGTCGTCCTCCCTGGGGTAATCGCGCAGCTCCGGCTCCTCCTCGGCATTGAGGTGATAAAGATTGCCGAAGAATTCATCGAAGCCGTGCAGCGTCGGCAGGTGCTCGTCACGGTCGCCGAAATGGTTCTTGCCGAACTGGCCGGTGCGGTAGCCCTGGGGTTTGAGCAGCTCGGCGATGGTGGGATCCTCAGCCTTGAAACCCTGTTCGGCGCCGGGCAGCCCCACCTTGCTCAGGCCGGTGCGGTAGACGCTCTGGCCGGTGATGAAGGCGGCGCGGCCGGCGGTGCAGCTCTGTTCGGCGTAGTAATGGATGAATTTGGCGCCCTCGTTGGCGACGCGGTCGATGTTGGGGGTCTGGTACCCCATCAGCCCGTGGCTGTAGCAGCTCAGGTTGCTCTGGCCGATGTCATCGCCCCAGAGGATCAGGATGTTGGGCTTGCCGTTGGGCATGGCTGGGAGAGCTCGAAGGTCGAGACCTCTGGTGTAGCCAGGGCGCCGCGCCGGGCCCACGGGCGGAACATACGGAAAGGGCCAGCTAGGGGGGGCGTCGGCCCCCGGCCGCTCAGGGGGCTGGCTGCGGGCGCAGGGGCAGGGCCTGCTCCGGGAACGCGGCGGTGAGCAGCGACCAGGTTCCCTCCGGCCAGACGGCCGAATGGCGCTGCAGGCCGGCGATGGCGGTGTTGTGTTTGCGCAGCGCCCCGCGGTAGGAGGTGGCCGCGTCGCGGACGGCGTTGAGGGCCTGCACCACCCGGGTGGCATCGCTGCGGCCGCTGCGGAAGTCGCGGCCGGCGGCCGCCAGCGAGGAGCGGGCCACCGCCAGCTGCTCCCCGGCGACATCCACCACGATCAGGCTGGAGAGTAGGGCGGCGTGGTTGTCCTGCACCTGCCGGGTGACGCTGAGGCGATCGAGATCGGCCTGGGCCAGGGCCTGGCGGGAGCGGCTGCGCAGCGCCGCGGCCTCGGCGCTGAGGATGCCGCCATCGAAGATCGTCCAGTCGAAGCCGATGCCCAGCTGGCTCTCGATCTGGCGGCTGAGGCTGGAGGTGGCCTGGAAGGCACCGATCAGCGAGCCGCCGGCGGTGTTGGTCGTGGTGCCGCTCAGCTGGCCCGCCAGGGAGAGGCTGGGCAGGTAGCCCCGTTGGCGGGCCCGGGCGCTCCAGGCGTCGCCGCCGGCGCTGGCGACGCTGGCCTGGATCTCCTCCCGCAGGCGCAGGGCCTGCTCGATCGTGGCCTGCAGGGGAAGCTCCCAGCGCCCCTGCAGGGTGAGTGGCTCGCTGGGCATGACCAGCTGGCCGGGGGGGAGGGCGAGGGCCTGGGCCAGGGCATCGGCGGCCAGGATCACGGTCTCGTGGGCCTGGATGCGCAGGGTCAGCAGGGCCAGCTGCTCGGTGCGCAGCTGGTCGAGGTGGCCGCGGTCACCGCCCGGCGGCATCCCCACCGCCAAGAGGGTGGTGACGGTGTCGTAGAGGTCGCGGTAATCCCGCTCCAGGTCGGCCTGCTCCTGCAGCAGCCCATAGGCGCTCTGGATGCGCAGGATCAGGTCGCGGGCGTCGACGTCGAACAGGAAGCGGCGGGCCACCTGCTCGGAGCGGGCGGCGTTCCCCCGGGAGCGGCGGCTCGGATCCAGGAAGGCCCAGCTGAGGGTGAGGTTGGGAAGGGAGGACTGGCCGCCGCTGACCGTGACGTTCCGCGAGCTTCCCTGGGGGCCGCGGATCCGCTCCCGGGTGGTGGTGGTGGTCCAGCCGAGGATGCCCGGATCATCCGAGCCGGCGATCAGCGACGGCCACCACTCCCGCTGGATCGCCACCACCGACCAGTCCGCCGCCCGCACCGCTTCCCAGCTCCGGCGCAGGACGGGGTTGGCGGCCAGGCCCTGGCGCAGGGCCTCCGCCAGGCTCAGGCGACGGGCGGAGCGCTCCAGGCCGTCGCGGTTGTGCGCGAGGCGCTCCAGAAGCAGCTCGATCTGCTGGCTGGGATCGGCTGAGGGGGCCCGCTCCAGCGGGGCCGCCCCGGCGGAGAGGGGGAAGGGCCTAGTGAGGCTGACGAGGAGGGCGATCCCCAGGCCTGGCAGGCGGCTTGCCATAGGAGCGGTCAGGCGCGCCCATGGTAATTGGAGCAATCAACCTGGTTTTTGTGCCGCCGGGCTCGGCTCGATCTCCATGGCGATCTCGCCCAGTCCGCTTGCGGAATCGATCAGGGGTTGGCGAGCCGGCGCCCCGCCGCCCGTGAGCTGCTGGCCCTGGAATCCCATGGGCTGCGAATCGACCTGCCGGTGATCCGGCGGCTGCACGACCTCTTTATGCGGGAGATCTTTATGCGGAAGATCTTTCCCGCGGCGGTGTCGCTCCTGCTGCTGCTGCTGCTGCTGCTGCTGCTGCTGATCGCGCTGCATCCTCTCGTGCTGCTCAATGTGCTGGGAATAACACTCGCGTGGACCGCGCAGCTTGCGATGAGGAAGGCAGGCCAGGGGGGCGGGGTGCTTTCAGGGCTGAACTGTGGCCAACGCGGCTTTGCCCTTCTCCAGCACAGGGGCTGGCAAACTGATAAAGCCTAGTTGGCCAGCCATCGCCTGAGCGGGCTCGGAAAGCGTGTAGTTGAACACCTTGAGCAGGCTTTGCTGCTTGGCTCCGTTGCCGCTCTTGTACAGCAGGATCCAACTGAAGGTCACGATCGGGTACCCAGTACGGGGATTGGGATCACTGCCTGTGAGGTCCGGCCCCAGATCGATCGAAGACAGGGCCTCCTGCTCACTCTCCGGGGTGGGTTTCAGGGTTGTTCCAGCAGCATTCGTCAGGGCGGCGGCCTGGAGTGGAGGCTTCACGAAGGCGGCTTCCACATAGCCCAGTCCGCCATCAAGTTGGTTGAGCTGGGCAGCAACCCCTTCGTTGCCTTTGGCGGCGGTACCCACCGGCCAGTTCACATTCTTGCCGGAACCCACCTGCTGTTTCCAGGTCGGGTCAATCGCGCTCAAGTGGGCCGTGAAATTGGCCGTGGTTCCGGATCCATCGGAGCGGACCACCACTTTGATGGGCTTGGCGGCGCAACCAAGCTGGTTGTAGTTTGTAATTCTGCCTTGGAAGATGGCCACCAGCTGAGGCTGGCTGAGCTTGAGCACGCACCCCTTGTGCTGGTAAGCAACGGCGATGGCTCCCGCCGTCATCGGGATCTGCACGACGCCCTGGGGGACCTTGGCAATCTCTTCGGGCTTCATCGGCACATCGCTGGCGCCGAAATCGACGGTGCGGGACATGAACTGGCGCACGCCGGCACCGGAACCCACAGATTGGTAGTTCACCCGCACGCCCTGACCGGAAAGCTCCTGGAACCAGCGCTGGTAGATGGAGGCGGGAAAGGAGGCGCCGGCGCCGTTGAGGGAACTGCTGACGCCGCAGCTTGCGAGGCCGAGAAGCAGGCCGGGAGCACAGGCCACAAGGAGCACCCGCCTGAGGCCCTGGCTGCTGGCGGAAGCTGGGGAGGACATCGGGTTGAAGGCGCTCAAGCGACTCTAGAGGCAGGCACGATCAAGAACCTTAAGAAACAGGTGGCGGAGCATCGTCGATAGCAGGGCATCGGTTCAGAAAACTGCTGCTGGAGCAGCCCGGCGCCAACATGCTCTGTTTTTAATGTCACGCTCGTTGTCCTGACAATCGGCTCCGGCGAAAGGATCAAAACCGCTCCGGTCGGGGTTCTCGCCAGTTGGGACGCTTGCCTGCCGCCCCCAGCTGCCTGGCCCGCTCCTCCAGCCAGCGCCGATCCAGGCGCCAGAGTTGGTAAGGTTCAGATCGGGCCAACTCTTCCCCGATCCAGCCCTGCCAATGGGGCTGGAGAGCGGTGTCACGATCGATCAGCAGCAGCACGGTGGGCTGTTGCTGATGGTCCAAGGGATGCAATCCAGGCCTGGCCTCATGCTGCAGCCGATCGGCCAGATTGACCAGGGCGTTGGCGGACCGTCCCTCGAAGATCACGGTGGACCGGCTGTAGAAATGCAGGGATGGTTTGTGCCATCCAACCATCGCCAATCCTTCCTGATTGAAGCGCTGCTTCAGGGCGATGCTGGCCAGCTCGCGAATGGGGGCGCCCCGGAGCTGATCGCCGATTTCCCAGATGGGCAGCAGCACCAATGGAACCAGCAGGAGCAGGACCGCTTGACTCGACAGCACGCTCAGGTTGGGACGGCGAGAGCCCCATCCAGCCAGCAGCAAGCCAGCGGCCAGGGTGATCCCCGTTCCAAGCGGAAGGGCGGGGCTCTGCCCCAGTGCGCTTGGGAGCCCTGGAATCGTGGGATCGTGGATCTGCTGGAGCCAAAAGGGAGCGGCGGCGAATCCGGCGCTGAGGACCAGCAGCAGAGCCGCTGAACAGGCAAGCGCGAAGTGCTGTCCGCGTGGATCGATACCCCGGTCGAATCTGGAGGGGCCGGGAGTGGCAGGGGACAGTGCCAACGCCACCAGGAGGGCGGAAGCGGGGGTGGCCACCAGCCAGTAACTCGGAAGCTTGGTGGCCGAAAGGCTGAAGAAGAGCAGCACCGCAAAAAGCCAGGAAGCCGCAAAGCGCCCCACGGACTGGGGTGCGGCCAAGGGGGTGCGGGCGCTGCGCAGGATGCGCTGCAGGCTCAACAGCAGCAGCGGCGTGAAGGGCAGGCTGGCCAGGAGCAGCACGGCGATGAAATACCACCACCCTTGTTGGTGGTTGTTCACCACTCGGGTGAAGCGCTGGAAGTTGTGATACCCGAAGAAGCTCTGCCAGTAGGGCTGGCCCTCCCGCCCCAACGCCAGGCCGTACCAAGGGGCTGCAAGCATCAAGGTAAGCGCCAGGCCAGGGAGTGGCCGCAGCCGGCGCCACAGCCGTGCGCCCTGCGCCCCCAGCAGCCAGAACCAAGCCAGGGTGAGTGGGAAGAGCAGCAGGGCTGCGGGCCCTTTGCTGAGCACCGCCAAGGCCAACGCCAGCCAGCAGGGCCACCACGGACCCCGCTCCGCGGCGTAGGTGCGCCAGGCCAGAAGCAGGCTGGCGGCGAGGGTGGCCGTGAACAGGGCATCGCTCACCTCGGTGCGGCCCCACAGCAGCACGAGGGGACTGAGTGCAAAGGTCTGGGAGGCCATGAGGGCGATCACGGCGGCCTTCGGAGCGACCGAGGTCCGGGCTGCACCGCATTGGGGCCAGCGCAGCAGCGTGTCTGCCAGCAGCGCCATGGTGACGATGGTGGCCAGGGCGGAGGGAAGGCGCGCGGCCCAGCTCCCCAAGGGATCCCACTCAGCCGCCCCGGGGAGGGAATACAGGCTGGCCATGAGCCAATACACCAGCGGCGGCTTGTCGTAGCGGGGCAGGCCGTTGACCTGGGGGATGAGCCAGTCGCCGCTTTCCGCCATGTGCCTGGCGGATGCGGCGAAGAGTGCTGGCGTCTCATCCACCAGACCCGTGTGACCCAGACGCCACAGGTAGAGACCGATCCCCACCGCAACGACCACCGCCAGCACGATGACCTTCAACCGGCGATGCGTCAGCGGCACTGGAGCGGAGCCCAAGGGCCGCTGCTGCGAGGTCTGCAGTTGAGGGGAGAGTGGAACCGGCACCTTGACTTGATGATCTGGCGCGTCACTAGACAACGGCCAGAAGCCGAACGCAGGTGTGACAGAAAACAGTGGGTGGTGATCAAGGCACAGGCGTTAAAGAGTCGTTAATCAAGACAGGGGATGTTGGCACATTGGAAAATTCGAACCATGCGATTCCTGCCCGCCGAGGAGCAAGCGATGGTCATCGAGGCCCAGGCACGGGGAATCCCGGAATCTTTTCCTACGCCTGCCTATCTTTCACCGAATCTTTGCACTGTCCTCAGTCTTGTTCTGGCCTTGCCGACACTCGGTTATTCGCTGCTGGTGGTGCCAATTCTCTGGGTCGCGCAACATGACCATACGGACCGGCGCCTGCGCAGATTGCGACTCCAGCTTGAGCGTCAAAGCCATGTCAATGCTGAAGCTTCCACTCCCCAATCAGCCCCTCATCCAGCGATCCCCATTCCCGAATCAGCCAGCACCCGCTGGTGGAGCTTCAGAAAAGGAACTGAGAGAAGCACGGTGACGAGCACATAGACCAGGATCGCCAGCTTCAGGCCCACCACCCCCTGGGCATGGCTGCTGGCGAACAGCAGCGCCAGACCAGGGTTCCGGGTGGAGGTGAGCAGCGAGACGGTGGTGCGCTCCCGCAGCTGGGGCCCGGAGAGCAGCCAGCCGATCGCCAGGGCCAGCAGCACCATCAGGGAGATGCAGGCCAGACCGGGGAGATTGCCCACCAGAAAGGTGGTCAGCAGCGTCCAGGAGCGGCTCAGGATCAGCACGGCGAGGGAGAGGAGCAGCAGGTTGGCGGCCCGATCCAGCGGCGCCTCCAGGCGATCCGCCAGCCCCGGCCAGCCCCGCCGCAGGAGCAGGCCGGCGACCAGAGGCAACCCCTGCATCAGCAGCACCTGGCCCGCCACCTCCAGCGGCTGGATGTCCCAGCCGCTGAGCTGAAACACCGCCCGGAACAGATCCGCCAGCAGCGGGATCGACACGATCGCCACGGCGGCGGCCAGCAGCTGGAGCAGGGCCGCCAGCTCCCGGTCGCCCCCCTGGCGGCCGGCCTTGCGCAGGGTGAGCGGCGCGCTGGGGCTGATCGCCATCAGAGCGATCGCCAGCTTCACCGGCAACGACAGAAAGGGATTGAGCGGACTCTTGAGCAGCGCCAGCGCCGCCAGGGGCACCAGCAGGCAGGTGCCGATCAGCACCCGGGCGACCAGGGCCGGCCGCTGGCGCAGCAGCACCAGCGCCTCCCCCCGCAGCCCCAGGCCGAGGGCAAACATCAGGGTGAACAGGGTGGCGGGGATCAGGGTCTGCATCGCAGCGGCAGGTGGGGAGGACGTTCAGCGGGGCACGATCAGCAGCACCAGGGCCATCAGGCCGATCAGGCCCAGCAGCACGGCGGTGGCCAGGGCGATCGAGGGTTCCTCGCGGTAGGTGTACTCCTCCCGCCGCAGGCGCCGCAGCACGCGCCGGTGCTGCCAGATCGCCCCCCCCATCGCCAGGATGCCGGTGAGCACGAAGGCGACCGACACCAGCACCACGCCGAAATGGGCCGGGCGCTGCACGCCGCCGCGGCTGTTGATCGCGGCGATGATCTTGTCGAGACCGAAGCCAAAGCTGATCAGCGACAGGCAGGTGCGGATCCAGGCCATCAGCGTGCGCTCCGCCGCGGCCCGGTTGCGCTCCTTGGCCAGCTCGTTGGTGACGTTCACGCTCATCGCGGCGGTTCGTGGGGGGCGGGGGCGGCGGCCTCGCGCTCGATCCGCTGTTCCGCCTCGATCTCCCGCGCCAGGAAGAGGTTGAGGAAGGTGCGGATCACGGCCACCACCCCCAGCTTGATCAGGTTTTCCTCGGACGGGGCGGTGGTGGTGGAGACGATGTCGGCCGCCAGTTGAAATTCCAGGGCCAGGGCCAGCCAACTGGCGAAACTCAGCCGG
>JBIKTO010000367.1:0-3283 GCA_044348065.1 Cyanobium sp. | reverse complement strand
GAACTTGCACGTCATCCTGTGCTTGCATTTCCACAGACACCTCCAGAAGTTGCAGCTCGAGACATCTGCTCTCCATATGCTCAGGGAAAGCGTTGATCTACCTGTAAATCCGTTTGCCGCTCCCTGGAGTGGTGGCTGCATCGTGTACGACATTGATCGGCTGTCAATTCGCTGCACGGCTTTTTGATCCTCGAATAGGAAGTGGGTTTCCATGCCACTATTGCGTTTACCGATCTTGCTTTGGGCCGGGCCATGCTCTCTCGCAATCTCTATCCGTTCTCACGCCATGGCTGACGACTCTGGGGCTACGATGTGTGAAGACATCGCCATTGGACCTCAAGCTACTGGCGCTTTTCTTCCTTTGCCATCTAGGATAGAATTGGGTACTTGTTCTGAAGCATGAGTGGAAGTCCGATGCAAATCAGCTACCAGAATCCATACGTTTCTCAATCCACCACAATGTCTTCCCTGTTGCGCTTCTTGAAGCCCGGAGTCCAAATTGCTGTGCCAGCATGCCTTCTTTTGGTTGCCATCGCCCAGCAGGGTTTTGCGAACACAACGAACACAATCAAAGGCGTTCCCAAGAATGGATACTACTGGGAGGTGATCGAAGGCCAAGATGAACCAATCAATATTTGTCGAATGCTTCGCTCCGGCAGTCAAGTCAGCCCTTCTAAATGCCGTGGCGCCGGGGCCGTTCTTCCCCCGGGTGTTCGTGCTATGTGGTAAGAGGGTACGAGGGCTGTTCCCTTTCATCCTGACTCTCAGGCTTGGCTCCAGTCCTGATCACAAGGCTCTCAGTTCGGGTTAGGGCAGCATGGCCTCAGTGAAACCAAGCCGGTTCCGGCTTTGGATCAGATCCGTTCGTCCTCGTCCTGCTGAAGTCTCTCCGGGGTTTCCTCACGGTTTGATCTGCCCTCACACAAGCCTCGCGATTGACTTGGCTTTGAGCATTTCTGCTTGGCTTCTGTGAGTTCATCCCCTGCTGATCACCAGGACATCATCTGAGCTGATCTCGTTGCCTTAGAGGAAAATTAGCGACGTCGATTCATTGCACGCCTGTATGCGATGCTGTGCTCCTGATTCACAGATATTTGGGCCACGTCGCCATGGGTCTTCGTCGGTCTTGAGTCAACTGTAGCGAGGATGGTTGCGTTCAGAAGGCGCGATGGTCCCGTCACCCTCTTCTTGTCTGCCCCAGCGAAGTGGGTGATCAGTGAGTGGCAATCTGTGAATATTCTTGATCGGCATCACGGCTGCTTCATCTGGCAACAAATTATCCATCTACGCGAGTTCTGTGCGCTCGACTAGTCGGAATTGAGCCGAGATCCAACTTATTCTATGCTGTGAGGCGGAAGTGCCCCACCAGGCTAGGTGTGCTTTCTCAGCAGGTCATTCAGCGATCAGCAGCCGCTGGAGGGACTGCTGAGGGCTGAGGCCACCGAGAGCCATGTGGCACCTGCGGCCGTTATATAGGCCCAGATAGCGGGGCAGCCAGCGGTTCCGTTCCTCTGAGGTCTGGAAGGCCATGGCGTAGGCCCATTCACCCAGAAGCGTCTTGATGAACCGCTCGGCCTTGCCGTTGGTCCTGGGGGTGTAGGGCCTGGTGCGGATGGGCTTGAGATCCAAGGCGCTGCAGGCCTTGCGCCATTCGCCAGAGCGATACGAGGAGCCGTTATCCGAGAGGACACGGCGGCAGGTGATCCCCTGCTCGCTGAACCAGCCCACAGCCCGCGTCAGAAAACCGACCGTGGTGGCCTTCTGCTCGTCAGGCAGCACCTCCACGTACGCAAGGCGGGTGGCGTCATCAATCGCCACGTGGACTTTCTCGTAGCCAGCGCCACGGGAGCAGCCTTGACGACGGTCGCCGGTGATGCGGTGACCGACACGCGCAAAGCGGGCCAGCTGCTTGGTGTCGACATGGATCATGTCGCCCGGCTTCTCCCACTGGTACCGCTGCACCGGAACCTTGGGCTGAAGGTTCCGCAGCCGACCCAGGCCCAGCGACTTCATCACCCGTCCCACCGTCGAGAGGGGAGCGTCGAGGGTCCTTGCGATCCTCCTGAGGGTGCAGCGCTGGTGCCGGAGGTCCAGGGCATGCTGCACTTGCTGCGGATCGAGCGTCCGCCGCTGGGTGCGGCGAACACTCCGTCGATCCGCCAGAGAGGTGTGACCGCCTGAGCGGTACCGGGCGAGCCACTTGTAGGCGGTGCGGAGGCTGATCCCCGCCTGGACGGCAAGGGCCTTGAGCGGCTCACCACCGTCAATGTGTCGACGCAGCAGTCGTTCGCGGCTGAGGGGTGTCAGCCGGGCATTCGGGTGGGTATGCATGGTGCGTGAGGTCAGTGGATCGGCGGTGACACCCGGACCATGGCGACCTCACACCCCGTTGTCAGCTGAACAACCTGCTGGGACTACACAGCTAGGCCAACCAAACCCGCAGCAGATCCTTCAGCAGCAGGCTGTCGAGGCAGAGCGGGCTGCCGCCGCAGAGGATCAACACATGGCCCATCACCACGTCCATCGCCGCCTTCTCCCAGCTGGGCGGTTCGCCCACCCCCATCGGGCCGGCGTAGTCGCCGGCGGGGCTCTCCTGCACCGTGGCTTAGGCCATGGACACGAGGATCGCCAGGGCGGCCAGGGGGGTGAGCAGGCCGGGGATCAGGGCGATGCCACCGGCAAACATGGAAGCGGCCGAGAGGAAGCAGAGCCACTCGGGCGTTTTGAGGGCGGTGGCCTAGGTGCGGAGGTTGCGGAGCTTGGGCCAGCCGTGGCGGAGGAAGGCGACGCCCATGACAGCGGCCCCGCTGCCGTGCTGGTGTGCCAGCGGGCTTCCCCGTCTCTGGCGGGAACTGCAGCAACTCCAGGACGTGCCCCTCGGGATCGTGGAACTTAAAGGCGCGGATGCCGGCGGCGGACAGGAAGGGTTATCCAGCGGCAGGGTCTTGGGGGCATTGGAGATCGGCCGCTGTCGTCCGTCCGCCAGCTCCTTTTGCACCGGTACGGCGGCGGCGTCCAGGTCGGCCGTCACCAGGCAGAGGTGCTGGAAGCTGCGGTCGTTGCTCTATGCCCGCAGGCACCGGCTGGCCATTCTTTGTGCCAGCGGCTAGAAGTGGGCAACGGGTCCGAGAACCACTGTTCGAGATAGACGCTCATTCTCCAGAGCAGTTGCGCTTGCGATAGTTGGGTACTGCGTCGCAAAGGTGGTACTCGGAAAGCAGCCGGGGCGACGCTGCGGTTCTCGGAAACCATCCAATAAACGTTCGAAGCGTGGGTGTTTCAA
>JBIKTO010000366.1:0-3306 GCA_044348065.1 Cyanobium sp. | reverse complement strand
GGATCAGCGCCATCCGCAGCCGCAGCGGCGAGGTGGTGGGGCTCACCTGCCGGGTGGGTCGGGCGGTGTTCGGCACGGTGGCCCTGGTGCGGGACCTGCTCGACTCGGACCAGTCGCTGCTGCTGATGGGCCGCCCCGGGGTGGGCAAGACCACCGCCCTGCGGGAGATCGCCCGGGTGCTGGCCGACGATCTGGAGCGCCGCGTGGTGGTGATCGACACCAGCAATGAGATCGCCGGCGATGGCGACATCCCCCACCCGGCGATCGGTCGCGCCCGGCGCATGCAGGTGGCCCGCCCGGAGCTGCAGCACCAGGTGATGATCGAGGCGGTCGAGAACCACATGCCGGAGGTCATCGTCATCGATGAGATCGGCACGGAACTGGAGGCCCAGGCGGCGCGCACCATCGCCGAGCGGGGCGTGATGCTGGTGGCCACCGCCCACGGCAACGAGCTGGCGAATCTGATCCGCAACCCCACCCTCTGCGACCTGGTGGGGGGCATCCAGTCGGTCACCCTCGGGGATGAGGAGGCCCGCCGCCGCCGGACCCAGAAGACCGTGCTGGAGAGGGCCGCTGAGCCCACCTTTCCGCTGGCGGTGGAGATGCACAGCCGCCATCGCTGGCTGGTGCATCGCGAGGTGGCGCTCACCGTCGACCTGCTGCTGCGGGGCCAGGCCGCCCGGCCCCAGGTGCGGGAACTGGGTCCCGGCGGCCAGGTGCAGCTGGCGGAAGCGGGCCCGCCGGGGGCCCTGGCCGAACGGCCGGCGCCGGCCTCCCGCGGGGCGTCCGGGCTGCGGCGCCTGGCGCCGGTGCCCCTGCCCGATCCGCTGGCCCCTTCCCCCCATGCCCCGCCCGCGGAGCCAGGCCCACCGCCACACAGCGCCGCGGCCGGCCCCACGCCGCCTCCGCCCCTGCGCCTCTGCGGGGTGGGCCTGGCCGCCCGCCAGCTGGAGGAAGCGGTGCGCAGCCGCCCCTGGCCGGTGCAGGTGGTGAGCGAGCCGGAGCAGGCGGATGCCCTGCTCAGCCTGCGGGGCCAGCTCGGCCGCGATCCCCAGCTGCGCAGCCGCGCCCGCGCCGCCGGCCTGCCGATCCTGGTGATCAAATCCGACAACCTGCACCAGCTGCAGCGGGCGATCGAGCGGCTGCTCGAGCGGCGCACGGAAGCGACCACGGGCACAGCGCCAGGGGGCGGCGGCAGCGCGGATCCGGACGACGCCCACGCGGCGATGGAGGAATGCCGGCTGGCGGTGGAGAAGGTGGTGCTCCCCCAGGGCCGCCCCGTTGAGCTGCTGCCCCGCAGCGAGCGGGTGCGCTCGATGCAGGCGGAACTGGTGACGCGCTACCGGCTGCGCAGCGCGGTGTTCGGCCGCGGTCCGCAACAGCGGCTGCGGGTGTTTCCCGCCTGAGCCCGACCGGGCCGACCCCAGCCTGGACCGGGTTGGGGTTGGTTGACGAAGGCCCGGCCGTTGTGGGTTACTGATCCGGTACCCACCAGCAGCCGCGCTTTCTGTGGCCGGTTCGCTCGGGCGCGTTGGGCCGTCGCCAAGCGGTAAGGCAGCGGGTTTTGGTCCCGCCATTCCTAGGTTCGAATCCTAGCGGCCCAGTTTTTACCGGCCTGTTGCCCTGTCCTCCAGCCCCCTGCTGGTCTTCGATCTCGATGGCGTCCTCATCGATGGGATGGCCGAGTACTGGTGGGCCGCCCGGGCCGCGGCCCTGGGGCTGGCCGCCGCCGATGGCCGGACGCTGAGCCTGCCGGAGACGGCCCCTGCCGGCTTTGCCGTTCTGCGCCCACGCATCCACCAGGGCTGGGAGATGGTGCTGATGGCGGCCGAGCTGGGGCGAGCCGATTTCGACGCCGGGACGGCCGCCCTGGCCTACGACGGAGCCTGCGCCGCGGCCCAGGAGCGCTGGGGGTGGACCCCGCAGCGGCTGCAGCACGCCCTGGAGGGGGTGCGCCACGCCGCCATCGCCAGCGACCGTGAGGCCTGGCTGGCCCTGCACCGCCCCTACCCGGGGGTGGTGGAGCGGCTGAGCCGCCTGCCGGCCGAAGGGGTCGAGTGGCGGGTGCTGACCACCAAGGGCGCCGCCTTCGCCGCGGAATTGCTGAGCGCCTGCGGCCTGCACCCCTCGGGGCTCGATGGCCATGAACACGGCAGCAAGCCCGAGGTGCTGCTGCGCCTGCGGCAGCCGGGACGGCCGCTGTGGTTCGTGGAGGACCGTCGCCCCACCCTTGAGCGGGTACGGACCACCCCCGGCCTGGAGGCGGTGCGCTGCTACCTGGTGGCCTGGGGCTACCTGGCACCCGGGGATGGCGAGGACCTGGCGGCGGCGGGGCTCCGCTGGCTCGAGCCGGAGCGCTTCGCGGCCCCCCTGGCGGACTGGCCCTGAGCCGCTAGAGTACGCTCGTACTATGCACAGCCGGCGCGCCGGCACCCGGTGGTGGCACTAGCTCTCCAGAGGCCGCACGATGGCCGCCGGGGGCGGATCCCCTCCACCGCCCGGCGCCAGCCCCTCCGCGGCCCTTTCCCCATCGCTGAATTCCGTCATGCCCGCTGATTCCAAGGCCGCCGCCTCCACCCCCCCGGCCGCCGGCTCCCTCGCCCCGGCCGATCCCCGTGCCGCCGCTGAGC
Source organism: Cyanobium sp. (assembly GCA_044348065.1). GTDB lineage: Bacteria > Cyanobacteriota > Cyanobacteriia > PCC-6307 > Cyanobiaceae > Cyanobium. Next base: position 676 of record JBIKTO010000366.1, on the reverse strand, counting down.
GGGATAAGGCCCTCGGCCTGGTGCTGAACCAGATCGAGCGCAACTTCGGCAAGGGCTCGATCATGCGGCTGGGCGACGCCTCCCGCATGCGGGTCGAAACGATCAACACCGGCGCCCTCACCCTTGATCTTGCCCTCGGGGGCGGCTATCCCAAGGGTCGGGTGGTGGAGGTCTACGGCCCCGAGAGTTCCGGCAAAACCACCCTCACCCTGCACGCGATCGCGGAGGTGCAGAAACGCGGCGGTGTGGCCGCCTTCGTCGACGCCGAGCACGCGCTCGACCCGGTCTATGCCGCCGCCCTCGGCGTCGACATCGAGAACCTGCTGGTCTCCCAGCCGGACACCGGTGAGATGGCCCTCGAGATCGTCGATCAGCTGGTGCGTTCCGCCGCTGTCGATATCGTCGTGGTCGACTCGGTGGCCGCCCTCACCCCACGGGCTGAGATCGAAGGAGAGATGGGCGATCTGGCCGTGGGCAGCCAGGCGCGCCTGATGAGCCAGGCGATGCGCAAGATCACCGGCAACATCGGCAAATCGGGCTGCACGGTGATCTTCCTCAACCAGCTGCGCCAGAAGATCGGCGTCACCTACGGCAACCCGGAAACCACCACCGGCGGCAACGCGCTGAAGTTCTACGCCTCGGTGCGACTAGACATCCGCCGCATCCATACCCTCAA
>JBIKTO010000365.1:0-3313 GCA_044348065.1 Cyanobium sp. | reverse complement strand
CCCACCATCCCCCTGGCCATCTCATACTCCCTGGCCAGATCAATCCCCGCGTCCTGCCCAGGCAGCAGCAGCTGGACGCCGACGTAGAGGATGCAGGCCACCTGCAGGGCCGAGACGGTGCTGCCGCCCTGGTAGTGGCGCAGGTGGTGCTCCTGGCTGGGGTCGTTGATCGCCAGGCCCTTCTGGCCCACGGCTGCTGCTTCCGCCAGAAGTTGCTTCTGGCCCGCCGGATCGAGGGCCTGATAGGCCTCCAGGGCACTGCTGAGGACCATCACCGCATCCAGGCGCGGCTTGCCCTTGGCATTGGTGCGCAGCACCCGGGCGGCGAGCTGGCGCTGCTGCTGCTTGATCTTCTCCGCCAGCTCTCCGGTGGGGGAAAGGCGCAGGGCGCGTTGGAACAGTCCATCGGCCTCCGCTTCATGGGACTCGCCCTCCAGGGCCAGCAGACACTGGGCGTAGGTGAACAGGTTGATCGGATCCTCCGGCGCCACCGTCGCCGCGGCCCGCAGGTGGGGAAGGGCTGCGGCCGGATCATCATCGCCTCGTCGTAGCGGCCGGCGTTGAGGTGCTGGGCGATGGTGGCGCTGGCGGGGATCACCCGCTCCGGACCGGCTTGCCGGTGGCCCCGAAGCCGGGACCACGGTCGCCAGTGGGCCAGAGCAGGCCGTGGGGCAACCCCAACGCGAGCGCAGCCTCGTTGCCGTTCACCCGCTGACGGATCGCGGCGCCTGGATCGGAATTAGCCTGCGGTCTGCTTCCGTCTGGGAGGCAGACGCCGCTGCCGAGCCCCCCTCCGCCGCCATGACCCCTGCCGAACAAGCCGCTCAGCAGCTCGAGAAGCCCTTCTCCGTGCGCCGCCGCCAGCGTGGCGGGAGGAACGTGGTGCAGGTCAGCAGCAGCGTGAGCGAGATGGAGGCGCTGCGTGCGCGGATCCGTTCCCAGAGCAGGGCCGTCGCTGAGCACATCGCAGCAGATCCAGACGCGCAGGCCTTTCTTGATGACTGGGCCACTCCGGAGCCTCTGGGCCGCTGATCACGGATGTGGAACTGACATCTGGACAGATCGTCACCGTCGATTGGCGCCGTGATCCTCTCGATCCGTCGCTGGGTCCCCAACCACCAGAGCCCAACAAACTCCGACCGGCGGTGGTCGTGCAGGACACAGGCCTTTTCGATCTCTCCTACCCCACCGTCCTGGTGGTACCGATGACGGGTGATGCAGAACTGGCGATTCCAGATCTGACCGTGGTGCTCCAGCCCAGTGCGAGCAACGGTTGCAAGAAGGTCAGCTACCTCCTTCCCCAGCATCTGACCTGCGTCGCCAAGACCAGGATCCGCGCCGTCACAGACTCACGGATCAGCCCGACAGAGCTGCAACAACTCAGGCAGCTGGTTGTCCTCGCCATCGGCGGCCTCAGCTGATCTCCCCCCATGCCCCGGCGCTCCTTCTCCGACGGCTCCCGCGGCGATGAGCGCCTGGTGCGCCAGCTGCCGGCCCTGCTGCGCGAGCACCGGCCGGACCTGATGGGGGGCGAGAAGCTGTACCGCTCCCCACCGGGCTTCCCGAGCTGGAGCGGCCACTGGGCCAAGGCGGTGGCGGTGGAGCTGGCGCTGGAGCACTCCGAGGCGATCCACGACCACGTGGGCATCTGGGGCGCCAAGGTGTGCCAGTGGGCCCGCGAAACCGGCGCCGAACCCCGCTTCCTCTCGCCCGCCCTGGCGCAGGCGTTCCTGCAGACCGAGCAGCCCACCCTCACGCTGGATCTACCCCGCAGCATCAGCTGCTTCCGGCTGCTGCTGCCCAAAGGCACCTTGTTCAGCGAGGAGGGTCCGGAAATCCGCTCGGTGGTGGTCGCCGAGGTGCGGGCACTGGAGGGCTGGCTGCCCGACAACTTCCAGACCGCCGGCGGCGGCCTCTCCTGTGTCGGCCTGGGAGAAGACGGCTCCACCTACCTGGCCAGCAACCTGCTCGACCCCGCCGCCCGCGCCCAGCAACCGGAGCACACCGACTTCAGCCCCTCGCTCTGGGACTGGGACGCCGATGGCGTCCGCGGCACCGCCTCCCGGATGGAGCAGCTCTGCGTCCATGCCCTATTGGTGCAGCTCTACGCACCGGAGCTGGTCAGCGAGGGGGAGGTGCCGCCGCCACCGGGAACCAAGGGCTTCGGGGGGCGGGCAGCACTGGGGTATGGGCCTGCGGAGGAGTCGGTTCGGCGGCCGGTGTGGCTCGGAAAGGACTACCAGCTGCAACGCCAGGCCGGCGGTGGCCAGCGGGGCTTCTGGCGCGCCCTCTCGCCCCTCGCCGGGCCCGTGGCGGGGCCGCTGGAGTGGGTGGAGCCGGTGGTGGGGTGAGCCGATGCGCCTGAGTGGATCGAATGCCGGTCAGTCGCTGCTGTCCACGTCCATCTCGTCCTCGTGGATCAGCTCCTCGTCGCTCAGATCTTCCACCAGGTCGTAGAAGCGGATGGCGAACCAGTCGCGGAAGAGCTCATAGCTGCGGGGGCTTGGCCAGGTGTCCGGATCGAGGCACCAGGACTCCAGCTCGCTGCAGAAAATCTGGTCGTACGCCTCCCGCAGCCGCTGCTCACCCTCCTCAGGCGTCTCGTAAGCAGGCAGCAGGTAGAGGCTGTGGTCCTCCGCGCTCCAGGCCATGTCGCTGTCGCCGCTGACCTGACGGGACCAGTCGATCAACGGCTGCCGTGGGGCGACACCGATGGCGCAGCGGTTGATCGAGCCCATGGCTCAGCCCTCCGTCTCCAGCTGTTCCCGCACCTCAGGAGCGCCAGTCCCCTCAAACAAGGGCCCCAGCGGCACCACCCCCAACTGGCCCTGCTCGATCCGCTCCAGCCCCACTGGCAGCGGCTGCTCCGGCCCGTAGAGGGCCGGCGGCGGCGCGCAGTCGCCCAGGGGCAGCGGATCCTGGCGGTAGCGAGGGCGGGGCATCACCGGCAATGAGCTGAGCCCAGCCTGCCGGAAAAGAGCGGAGGGATCCAGCGATCGCGGCGGCCCTGCTGGAGTTGGTGGAGCCGCTGGTGTTGGCTGGGCCCAGCAACCCCAGGCCCATGAGCGCACCGGCAACCAGCCCCGAACCCTTCGTGTATCGCCTCAAGGCCCTGGCCGAGGTGGTCGACGGCGACACGGTGGATCTGGACCTCGACCTGGGCTTCTCCCTCACACTGCGCCAGCGGGTGCGGCTCTACGGCGTGGATGCGCCCGAGCTGCGCAGCAAAGACCCAGCGGAGAAGGCCAGGGCCCAGGAGAGCCAGGCGTTCGTGAGCCAATGGTTTGCGCAGCCTGGAGCGGTCCTGGTGCGC
>JBIKTO010000364.1:0-3321 GCA_044348065.1 Cyanobium sp. | reverse complement strand
GCGGTGGCGGCGACCGTGGAATTGCCCCCCCTCCCACCGCCTCCCCTTCCCCCGCCGGCCCCTGAGCCAGCACCGGCCGCCGAGCCACCACCCCCCGATCCCCTCCTGAGCGCCCTGGGGGAGACGGGGGCCACCTCCCTTCTGAAGGCCGTCCGCGCCGAACCGGCCAGGAGCCTGCTGGTGCTCACCGCCACCCCCGCCTTCAGCGCCTTGCCCCCGGCGGAGCGGCAGGGGCGGGCGGAGGGCTGGTGGCAGCAGGGTCAGGAGCTGGGCTACGAGCGGCTGGAGCTGCGGGATGGGCGGGGGCGCCTGCTGGCCCGTTCGGCCCTGGTGGGCGAGGGGCTGGTGCTGTTCGAGCCGGTCACGGCCGCTGCCGATGCCGATCCGGCATGATCCGGGCGGATTGCGAGATTGCGCCGATGAACCTGCGCCTGGAACCGCTGGTCGCCCTCTGGGGCCCGCCTGAGGGTCCGCTGCCGGCCGAGCCGCTGCGGGCCGTGAGCACCGACAGCCGCGGTGATCTGGGCGGGGCGCTGTTCGTGCCGCTGGTGGGGGAGCGCTTTGATGGCCATGCGTTTCTGGAGGCGGCGCTGGCGGCGGGGGCGGCGGCGGCCGTGGCCCAGGCGGATCGGCTTGGCGAGGGCGAGCGGGCGGCGCTGGCGGAGCGCTTTGGCGTGCCGATCTGGGGCGTGAGCGACACCCAGCTGGCGTATCAGCAGGTGGGACGGGCCTGGCGGCGGCAGCTGGGGATTCCGGTGGTGGGGGTGACGGGCTCGGCGGGCAAGACCACCACGCGCGAGCTGATCCGCGCGGCCCTGGCGCCCCTGGGCCCGGTGGCGGCGAGCATCGGCAATGAGAACAACGATGTGGGGGTGCCCCGCACCCTGCTGCGGGCGCCGGAGAGCACCGCGGTGCTGGTGGTGGAGATGGCGATGCGGGGGCTGGGGGAGATCGATCGGCTCACCCGCTGCGGCGAACCGGACGTGGCGGTGATCACCAACATCGGCACCGCCCACATCGGCCGGCTGGGCAGCCGCGAGGCGATCGCCCAGGCCAAGTGCGAGATCGCGGCGGGACTGCAGCCCGAGGGGCTGATGGTGATCCCGGCGGGCGATCCGCTGCTGGAGACGGCCCTGGCGCGGGTGTGGTCGGGGCGGGTGTTGCGGGTGGGCCTGGCGGACGAACTGGCGGGCTTCGATCCGGCCCTGCCGCCGGCGGAGCTGGTGGGCCGGCTGGAGGAGGGCGGCGAAACGCTGACGCTGGTGAGGCCCTCCGGTGGCGGGCCAGAGGGCCCGTGCCTGGGGCTGCCCCTGGAAGGTCGCCACCACGCCCGTAATTTCCTGCTGGCGGTGGGGGTAGCCCGGGAGCTGGGGCTGGAGCCGCAGCAGCTGGCCAATCTGACGGTGGAGGTACCGGGCGGCCGCAGCCGGCGGGTGAGCGTGGGCGGGGTGGAAGTGCTCGATGAAACGTATAACGCCTCCACCGAATCGATGCTCGCCTCCCTGGAGGTGCTGGCCAGCCGCCAGCAGGGCCGCCGCTATGCGGTGCTGGGCACGATGCTGGAGCTGGGCGAGCTGAGCCTGCCCCTGCATCGCTCGGTGGGCGAGCGGGCCGCCCAGCTGGCGGCCGAAGGCCGGCTGGATGGCCTGGTGGTGGTGGATGCCGGCCCCGAAGGCGAGGCCATGGCGGCGGGCGCGACGGGCGCCCTGGCGCGGCTGGTCCGGGTGGCCACGCCGGCGGAGGCGGCCGAGGTGCTGGCCGGCTGGCTGGAGCCGGGCGACGGGGTGCTGCTCAAGGCCAGCCGGGGCGTGGCGCTGGAGCAGGTGTTGCCGCTGCTGGCCGAACGGCTGGGACCGGTGGCCGGCTGATCAGCCCAGGCACAGCTCCCGCAGGTGCTCGATCCCCGCGCCGCTGCGGCTCGACACCTCCACCACCGCCGCCTGGGGCGCCACCTGGGCGAGGGCGGCGTGGGCGGCGGCGCGATCGAAGCCCACGGCCTCGGCCAGGTCGATCTTGCTGATCACCACCACATCGGCACTGCGGAACATGGCGGGGTATTTGAGCGGTTTGTCCTCCCCTTCCCCGGCCGCGAGCAGCACCACGCGCAGGTGTTCGCCCAGGTCGTAGGCGGCGGGGCAGACGAGATTGCCCACGTTCTCGATCAGCAGCCAGCGCAGCAGCTCCAGGGGCACACCATCGGCCGCCAGGGCCGCTACGCCCCGCTCCACCATCGCCGCCTCCAGGTGGCAGGCCTGGCCCGTGGTGATCGGCACGGCGGGCAGCCCGGCGGCCCGCAGCCGCTGGGCATCGAGATCGGTGGCCAGGTCGCCCACCAACACCGCCATGGGGCCCGCATCGCTCCAGTCGCGGGCGAGACGCTCCAGCAGGGCGGTCTTGCCGGAGCCGGGGGAGGAGAGCAGGTTGAGCACCCTCACCCCAGCCGCCTCAAAACGGGCGCGGTTGGCGGCGGCGTGGGCGTCGTTGTGTTCCAGCAGACGCCGGGCGACAGACACCTGGCGGGGTTCGGGCGGATCGCAACCACAGGTGCCGCACATAGGCGTGGGGCGGAGAGGGACAGGGAGCCACCGCCATAGTTTCAGCGTAGGCGGAGAGGGCAGTCGTGGGGGATTCGGAGTTGGATGGGAATCTCGAGCGGCAGGGGGTGGCAAGAGCAAGAACAACGTCCAGCATGCTCTGTGCTGCAACGAATCCTTATAGGCGGGTCCGCCTATAAGGTCGGAACGATTCCGTCTTGAACGGAATTGAAGTTGCGGCAGTCGATCTCGGAAAGCTGATTCCGTGCCTTCAGTTTTTAGGCGGTGCAGTCGGCCGGAAACGGGGTATTGTGCGGGTCCGCCCAAATGCTGTTAGGTACCCTCGGACAGTGGACCAACAAGAGATTTAGCGCATGGCAAACTCGGAGCAGGTTGAGGCCCTCATCCAGGGGCCCGATACATGGCACGACTATCGTCGTTTACATGGTGAAGATACCATTGATCTCTCTGGTGCTGAACTCGATGGCATTCGCGTGGGGTGGAACAAGGACCATGTGCTGGAGGGTGCTTCGGATAAATTCATTAGAAATGAGATCATCGGTTGGGAAGTTCCCTTAGATCTTGCGGGTGCCAATCTCACCGGTGCGAAGTTGCGTAGTTCAGAACTAGTAGGAGCAAATCTTGAGAACGCAAAGTTGCTTGGAGCGCGACTCGAAGGGGCCGCGTCCCTTTGCGTGGTGTAAAACCCGAGGCCCGAATGCCCTGATCAGAGGGTGAACAGGGTGAAATGACGATCTGTCATTCGGGAGGTGCAAATGCGCCCCTT
>JBIKTO010000044.1:0-10163 GCA_044348065.1 Cyanobium sp. | reverse complement strand
GCAAGGCGCTGGCGGCGGCCCGCAGCGAGCTGGCGGTGGCGAAGGCGGCGGCGCTGGCGGGGGCGGCCGAGCCGGTGGCTCCTGCCGGCGGCGGCGCGCCCTTCCAGCTGCTGGTGAGCCGCCTCGATGGGGTGGACGGGGCGGGATTGCAGAGCGCCGCCCAGGGGCTGGTGGATCAGCTCGGTGAGGGCGCCGCGGTGCTGCTCGGCGGCCTGCCGGAGCCGGCGGACCTGGGCAAGGTGGTGCTGGTGGCCGCCTTCGGGCCGGCGGTGGTGGCCAGGGGCCCGAAGGCGGGTGCCTTCCTGGGGGGTGTGGCCAAGGCCTGCGGCGGCGGCGGCGGTGGCCGCCCGAACCTGGCCCAGGCCGGCGGCCGCGACGGTGCGGCGCTGGACGGGGCGCTGGCGGCGGCGAAGGCGGAGCTGCGGGGGCTGCTGGGCTGAGGGGGCGGTCAGCGGGATCCCGGCGAACCAGCAGGAGCGGTCGCCGCGCCTGATGCCCCCCAGTAGCTGAGCACCCCGTCGATCTGCCGGCTCCATTCACCAGCGGCGAAAGCCCGCCGCCCGCCGTGGCCAGGCAGCAGCCAGCGGACATCCAGGGCGCGCAGCTTCGCCACCGACGCCAGCTGACGCTCCCAGTTGTGCCAGCAGTAGGTGCGGGAGGCCACCACGGCCGCGGCCGTGTCGCTCCACCAGAGGTGGTCGCCGCTGAAGAGGATCTGGCCCCCGAGCAGGGCCACCAGGGAGCCGGCGGTGTGGCCGGGCACCGGGATCAGGCGCAGGTCGGCGTCGAGATCCAGGGGCTCCGCCCCGTGCAGCAGGTGTTCGGCCCCGGGGGCGGCGTCGGCGTCGGCGGCGTGGATCCAGCGGGGGCAGCCGAAGCGCTGCGCCCAGCGGTCGTGGTCGGCCACGTCATCGCGGTGGGTGAGCACGATCGCCGCCAGGCCGCCCAGGGTTTCGATCTGCCGGGCGAGGGGCGCGTTGAAGCGCGGACTGTCGATCAGCACGTTCCCCGCCGGCCGCACGATCAGGTAGCTGCTGGCCCCGAAGCTGCGCCGCGACGCCCAGCCGCAGTAATACACATCTCCCGTCCCATGCTCGGTAAGCAGGGACGGAAAGCCATCCGCGGGGGTGCTCCGCACCAGTGCGGCCGGCGCCTGGATCGCCGCCACCGGACAGGCCCGCAAAGCCAGCAGGGCTCGGCTGGTTTCCGCCTCCCCCTCCGGCTGGTGCCAGACGTGGGCGGCGTCGCCACTGGGCGCCGGGGCGAAGTGCTGTGGATCCCACTGCCAGCAGGTGCCGCAGTCGATGCAGCGCTCGTTGACGAAGAAGGTCACGGCTGCGGCGCGGGCTGATCCCAGAGCGCGGCACAGGGGCCGCGGCCCTGGCCTGTCGGATCCTCCAGCCAGTCGTCCGGGTTGGCCTCCAGCAGCCGCAGCTGGGAGCGATGGATGTAATCCGGCGCCAGGCCCAGTCCGATCGCCGCGCGTTGCGCACCGCTGCGGCACACCGTGGTCGCCAGCCATGGGGATGCCTGGCCGCTGGCGTGGGGCCGCAGGGGAATCACCAGCAGCCGCAGGCCGTTGCGCGGCAGTCGGCAGGCGATCGCCGCCTGGCCATTCGGGGCGCGGCGGACGTTGGTGGGGGCGTCCACCACCGCCGCCCATCGGGAGCAGTACACCTGGGCCGCAGCTGGCAGCGACCACGCCGCCAGCACCAGGACGATCCATACCCCGCTGGAGCGGTTCATGGCGCGGTGGGGGGAAGGGCCCGGGGATCCAGGGCCAGCCAGGGGGGCGTGAGGCCGCGACGATCCCGCAGGGTCCGCAGGATCTCTCCCTGCCCCGCCACCAGCGCCTGTCGGGCGGAGGCGGGGTCCCGCTGCAGGCCGAAACCCAGCATCGGAGGCGTCACCGTCGGATCCCAGCCGCAGAACCACTCGAACGGCAGGTTGTTGCCTGGGGTGGTGGCTGTCAGGAACAGCCCCGTGCCAAATCCCGCCTGGCTGACCGTCTGGGCCCAACGGTTGAGGTAAGCCGTAGGGGCGGCGGGATCCGCGGCCAGGCCCTGGGGAACGCCCGCCAGCCAGATCACCACGCCGCTGGGAATTCCCACCCTGCCGGCGGCGTCCACCGCGGCTTCCCCATGGCGTTGCCCCAGCGCTTCGCTCGGGCCCTCCGCTGCGCCGGAGGGATCCTGGAAGGGCATCACGGCCAGGCCCTCCCGCACCACGGTGTCCAGTTCTTCGCCGCTCAGGCCTCCGCCTGGTTGGTTCTGCCAGGGGAGGGGGCGCAGCAGAAAGCGCAGACCCGCGCTCCGCCAGAGGCGCAGGCTGCTCCGCTCCACCGGGTTGTCGCAGCGCGCTCCCTCCCCCTCGGCCAGGGCCGGTGTGGCTTGCCACTGCTGGGAGCGATGGGGCTCGATCGCTCCGGCGGGCGGGAGCAGCGGCGGCGAAGGGTCGGGAGCGGCGGGCTGGGGCGCGGCGGCGGCTGGATCCGGCGGCGGGCTGGGGGGTGTCGGCGGAGCCGCTGGCGGGGCGGAGCCGCTGGACTCCCGCAGGAACTTCGCCAGTCGAAAGGAGGTGCGAGCCTGCCGGACGGGGTCTTCTCCCGCCAGGCTGCGCAACCACGCCTCCCGCAGGTCGAGGAAGCGCGTGAAGCGCCGCGGCGGGTAGATGTGCACCTCCATCTCCAGGTGGGCCGGCAGGTGGGGACGCAGCAACCGGGCCAGGGTCTCCTCCTGCCCTGGGGACAGCTCCTCGCGCATCACCACCACCGACACCCGGGGCTGGAAGAGGGAAGGCGACCAGGAGGCCGCGCCGGCATCAAGCAGGGCATGGCGCAGCAACACCCACTCCACCAGGCAGACCGCATCGTTCTGACTGCCGGCCCAGCGCAGCAGCCGATGGGCGAAGGCATGGGCCAGGCGGGCATGGGAAAAACTGCCCAGCCACCAACAGGCGCCGGTGCTGTCCAGACACACCAGATCCACATCCTCGCCGCCGTCACAACCGCCGATGCGGTAGCTCCTGGGATTGGCCAGCGCCGACCAGAGCACCGTCGCCACCGTCTTGCCGGCAAAGGGGTTGCTCCTGTCGTCCAGCTGGTCTCCCCGGGCCAGGGGAGCCATCAGGCCATCCAGGGTCAGAAAACTCTCCCGCACCCGCTGCGAGGCCGCCGCCGCCAGCAGCCTGCCGAAGCTGGCCTTCTCCGCCACCGTTTCCAGCACCACGGCCCCCGCCTCCCCTCCGCTTCGCCGCACGCGCAGCTCGATCGCGCAACGCCGCTCCAGGGGAGTGGGTGAACCCAGGCGTGCGAGATCGCGATAATCCACTCCGTTGCCCCGCTCCCGGGAGAACGGCACCACGCTCTGCAGCAACTCCTCCTTGCCCTGCAGCAGCGGCTGCAGATCGGTGTCGGCGCTGTCGCTGCCGCCAGCGCCGACGGGCAGGAGGTTCTGTCCGTACAGGGCCAGGAAGAAATCCAGGATCAACGCCTGGCGTTGCTCCCGGCGATCCAGCCGTTGGTGCAACTCCGCCAGCTTGGCCTCGTAGGCGTGGATCAGCAGCTCACGATCACAGCCCTCCACCTGCCGCAGCGGGACGTAGGCGTAGGTGCGATCGCCGCCGGCCCGGGGTGAGAGCAGCTCGCGGGTGAAGGCAATCTGAGCCGCACAATCAGCCATCAGCTGGTCGAAGAGCAGCAGGTAACCCTTCAGCTGCTTGATCTCGCCCTGTCGCTTTGGCGTCAAGGAGCTGTCAGCACTGGCCGCGGATAATCCATAGACGGCGGGGAACAGGGATTGCACGGAGGTGTAGGCACCATCCTCAACCGTGCTGGCCAGCAAGGGTGGAAACGCTTGTTGGTAGCTTTGTTCCACATGGAAGGATTGGCGGTGATCTTGCCAGTGGCGTTTCAGCAATCTCTGAATACGAGCGGGATTGGTGGCCACGAGTTGACCGTCGCGATAGGGCTGCAACGGTGGCGGGGAAGCGTTCAGGTCGAGTTGCAATTGCAGAAAGTGGCCCCGCTTCACCTCAAGCTTGTCCTGGCGCAGCGGGCTCTTCTCCTCCTGGAGAAAAACCTCAAAATCCTCCACCTCAAGCACACCGTCGGTTGAGGCGATGATCTCCTTGAGGTCATGGCAGCACGGCTGGGCAATGGCGGCTGCCAACTCCTCATCGTTGATGAAGCCACGCTCCACGGGCGGCCCCAGGAAAATCTCGGCGGGTGTCAAGCCGGTCTGCAGCAGTTCTTCGAGAGAGTGCCGGCAGGGCTCTGGGGCCAGGTAGAGGCCGAGGCGGAACAGAAGATCCGCTTGGATCTCGTCGGGGTGGCGCTGGTTGTCAATGATCAGCTTGGCCTTCAAGCCAAGCGGCTGCGGCGTCAGCACGATGACCTCGGCCAGATCTTCGCCAAGGTTGCGGAGGCGAGCGGCGCTGTTCTTCACCTGCTGGATCAGATCCTGCCGCAAATCATCCAGGTCACTGGCGCAGAGGCATGTCTCGGCCTCCGGCAGCCGCGGCAGGACGACCGCCTCATAGAGGCCTGGAGTGTGGTCAGCCTCCAGCCGTGGCGTCAGCCAGATATTGGCGGCCTCCGGAATCTGATCCAGCAGCCAACGGCGCTGATCCAGAAGCGTGAGAGCGGGGCCTGGCAGGATGTCCTGCGCGGCGTAGAGCCCTTGGCGATCGAGTTGTAGTCGCTGTGTTTGTGGGGAGGCGAGAATTTCCGTAATCGGGCGCTCGGCGCGCAAGCCCAGTTCTGTTAACACAAAACAGAGCTGCTCGAGGATGGTGACACCGGGATCAGATTCGTTGTAATTCGTCCAGCGATCGCCAGCCAGCTCTTGCGCCCACTGAATCATGGTGCTGCGCATCAGCTCGTAGTCGAGCGCCAGCGGTGTTGCAGGAGCGCTGTTGGCCGTCTGCGGCCTGGCGTCAGTTCCGGTCTGGCTCATGGTGCCCGGTGTAGGCCGGCGCCGCTGGGTCGGGCGCTGAGCTTGTGGCGCAAGGCGGAGGTGTAATACACGGACGATGATTCTGTGCTTGTGCCCTCCAACTCGATCGTGTCAATGCTGTCGATGTAAGGGCGATCGCGAATGAACTGGCTGATCGCTGTCTCGTCGAAGTACACCTTGGGTCTTTCGCCCAGCTCGGGCGCTGGCCAGGGGGAGAGGAAGCGCACCAGCTCGCTCTGCAGTTGTTCCAGGGATGTGGAGAGGCGCGTCTCATCCTTCACCACAACCGTGGCGCGAACCGTGATCGCTTGATAAGGAGGGGCCGCCACCTGCAGGCGTACGAATGGGCTCACGCGCGTGCGCAGCTCCGCCAGCAGTCGATCCCCCAGCGTGGCGTCGCAACTGGGGCTCGTCGGGTCGGGGACCGTGGGGGAGTCGGGGCCGGGAATCGGGATGATCGTGACGCAGCCGCCCTCGCTCTCTCCCTTGGCATTGCGGGCTGGCAGCACCGCCACCTGCCAGAGGAAGGGAAAGGCGCTGAGCAGCAGCAGGGCGTAGTCGTCCGGCTGGATCGCCCGCTCCTTGTGGCGCAACCGCTCCGCCAGGCGCACCTTCTCCATGGTGCTGCTGGCGGGAGCCACCCCACCGCTGGAGGGGAGGGGTTGGCGGATGGCTTCGATTCCCGCCAGCTTCTCCAGGGAGGCCGTCACCGTTCCCGCCGCCCGGGAGCGATTCAGCGACTGCTTTCCCCCCGGCTCCTGCCAGGTGGTCCAGACCGCATGGGGCTCCACGCACACCAGATCGGGCAGGGGGGCCCTCAGCGTGCGCACGTGCAGGCGCAGCCGCGCACTGGTCTGATTGTTCTCCAGGGTGAGCTGCAGGATGCCCGTTCGGCTCAGGCCCGCCGTGTCGTCCTTGATGCCCCCTGGCAGAAGGTCTTCCCAGGCGCCCTCGCACCATGCCTCCACCGCCAGCGGCTGGGTGGCGCTGAAGGGCTCCACCGTGCCCGTGCTCGTCAACCCGAACAGCAGCGTCATCTGGGGAACCGGTTCGGAGAGGGTGAGCAGCACGGTGCCGACCTGCGTGCTGCCGTCGGCGATCAGTTGGGGAAGCAGGGGCACCTCCTTCTCTTTTAGCCACGCCACCGGGGTGGGGTCATCCAGTGGGGAGAGGTGCAGCAGCCGCAAGGCCGGGCTCGCTTCGGGGGCGGTGGCGGAGAGGCTGGCGGCGCCCTGATAGGCGAGTCGCACGCTCGCCGCCCTGGGGCACCAGGGTGGGTTGGGCCAGGAGAGGTCCTGTGGGTCCCCGGCCGGGGGCGCGAGGCGCCTGGAGGCGTCGAGACAGTTGATCGCGTAGAGGCTGTCTCCGAAGGCATGGGCCGGCGCGCTCAGCACCAGGCGGAGACCGCGAACGCCCTCCAGCCCCTGCAAGGGCGGAAGGGTCAGGGTGGAGGAGGGGGCCGGTGGCGCCGAGTCCGCGGCGGCGGGCTCGGCGGGGGCAAACAGGGGCAGATCCGCCGATGTCGGCGTGTCGGCGGCGGCTGGCGTGGTCAGGTCCAGCTCCAGGCGGGCGCGAAAGCAGCGGTTGTCAAACAGCTCCCCCGCCGGGTGGCGGCGCCCGTCGGCATCGAGCCGGTAGCCGCTGTAGTGGCCCCGGAAGCCATCGCGACTGATCGGCAGGCCGTGCCAATCGATCCGCAGGCTGATGGCCTGCAGGGGTTTGGGGGCGAGCTCCGCCGCCGCCGCGCTGAAAAACGCCCCGCAGACCGGCGCAGGGCCGAAGATCGGCAGGGGTTGGGAGGGATCGAGGCTGCCCGCCGACGAGTGCAGGGCCGTCGGCTGCAGATCCTGCACCTCCACCGCCAGGGCGACGCTCTCCAGGCACAGCAGCGACAACACCGTCAGGCCGGTCTCCCCCTTGGAGCCGGCGGGGCTGGGTTCGGCATCCAGCACGCGGGCCAGCAGCATCGGTTCCTCGCCCCAGGCCGCGAAGGCCCGCCAGGGGGGGGCGGATGGGGGCAGGGTGAAGAGCAGTTCGATCGCCAGCGGTTCGGAGGCGGATTCCGTGGGCGTGAGCAGCCGGGCGCGGGCCTCCAGGGGGGTGAGATCCTCGGTGCTGGTGGCGTGCCACCGCAGGCGGCGCTCGAGCGCCAGGCGGATCCGCTCCCGAACGGAGGCCGGATCCGCCTGGGGCTGCAGGTTCTGCACCGCCTGGACACTCGGCGGTGTGAGCCGCAGGGTGAGCCGCGCCACCCGCAGGCCACCCTCCAGCCAGAGCAGGGGGCTGGCCAGGGCAAAGCCCACCACAGCCGCCGTCGTGGTGCCGTGGGGGGTGGTGTTCGCCCCGTCGCTGCCGAACAGGGGAAAGAGCGGCCCCCCCGCGGGATAGGGCAGGGGCAGGTTGATGTCCGTCAACCACACCGCGTCGAGAGCCGCCCGCGTCTGGCCCCGGCCATCGACCACGGCTCGGCCCTGCGCGCGCAGGGTCCGCAGCCCCACCAGCTGGGCGGTGCGCACCTCCAGATCCTGATCGCTGGCGAAACGGATGGGTTGGCCCTCCCCGTCCTCCCCGGCGGAGAAGAGGGTCTGGCGGGGCACCAGCACGGGGGGGGCTCCCGCTTTGGCTTGAAAGCTCAGCGCCAGCCGATCGGGTCGCAGTGACTTGTCGGCGATGCTGTCCTGGTGCAGCACCTGCTGGAGGTAGAAGTCGAGGAGTGCGCTGGGGAATCGGTTCAGGCGCCCCTGGATGGATTGGAAGAGGCGCGCAAAGGCGATGTAGAGGGCGACCTGGGGGGCGTGCTCCTGCCGGCCCAACTCCTTCTGGAGCTCCTGTTGCGCCTCCTGGCGGCTCACCTCCAGCTCGGAGAGCAACACCCCCAGAAAGTCGCGCAACAGATTTTCGAGGCGTCGGAGTTCGGAGTCCTTCAGGAGGATCGGCTGCGTGCCGAGGCGCAGATCGAGACCGGTGCTCTCCAGAAAGCGGATCAGGGAGGCGGCGGCGTCGACCAGGGCCAGGGGGCGTTCCACCTGATGCAGAACCGTGGCGAGGGGACCCTCCCGCAGGGGACGTCGGCGCAGGATGGTGAGAAGTCGGCGGATCAGGGATACCAGCTCGCGCCAGGGCTCGGGCCGCACCAGCGGCCGATCATCCAGGCGCAGTCGGCGACCGATTGTCTGCATTTCCTCCTCAATCCTGCGGGGATCCAGACTGGCTTGGCTGGCCAGAGCAATGGCTGGATCGGAGGCGAAAAGGGCGCTCCAATCCCCATCCGGCGCATTGCTGAGATCGTAAAACTGCACCAAGCTGCCATGTTCGACGGCCAGGTTGAGAAGTTGCGCCAAGCTGCGGTCATCCACCTGAACCCGGCTGGGATCAGGTGCTTGATCGGCTCGATCCGCCTGGCTCAAGGCCAGATTCAGGATGATGGGAGAGTTGGGCATGGCGTCTTGCAATCCCTAGCCATCCGGTGGTTTTTTCTCCCCGGTGGTTGTGTAGAAGGGATAGATCATGCTGCCCGATATGCCGCTGGAGCGCAGCTGAAAGATCACGGCTAATTCGCAGGTGCCTTCCGATTCCTGGCGATCATTGATCTGGATTTCCAAGACATCAATGCGCGGTTCCCATTCGGCGATGACATTCTGAATTTCCAGTTTGAGCTGATTGCTGGTTGTTTCCGTGAGGGCGGCAAACACGCGCTCGCGCAGCAGGGTCCCGTAGTTGGCCAGCATCACGCGCTCGCCTATGTCTGTGGCGAACAGGAGATGGAGGTTTTCGCGGACATTGTCGATGTCAGAACTGAGTTTGACCGTGCCGGAGAAGCGGTCGAAACTCGGTGGGAAGGACCAGCCGGTTCCAAGCGGGCTGACCCGGGGCCTCGTGCCAGAGGGCGGTTGCGGATGGTCTGCCATGGTTGGGGGGGGCGACCGCTGGTTAATTAATTCTAACCAAGGATCCCTGCACCACCACGCTTGCGGGGGAGGTGAGCTTGGCCTCGGCATTGCCCTTGGCGGTGAGGGTGGAGTCGGCGGCAAGGTCCACCGTGGCGCCCTTCAGGTTGGCTCCGGAGGCGCCTTTGAGGTTGAGCGTCGTCTTGGCATCCAGTTCGATCGCACCCTTGGCGGAGAGTTTGATGTCGCCATTGCTCTCGATGCTGATGCCGCTGTTGGCGAAGGTGATCGTGTTGCCATTGCCATCGGTGATGGTCAGGGTTTTGCCGTCATCATCCAGGCGGATGACTTGCTTGGCGGGAGTGGAGATTTCAATGGCCTTTTTCTTTTCTTCGAAAGCAATGCGTAAATTGGTCTTGGAAACCAGGCATTTGATCTCGTTTTCGGGTTTGAGTGGACTGGGTGGTGCCTTGGTTTTGCTGTACAACGAACCCAGCACCACCGGAAAGCGAGGGTCGTTGTCCATGAACGCCACGATCACCTCGTCGTCCTGTTCCGGCCAGAACTGAATGCCCGCGTTCGCCGTGGCGTAGGGGCTGGCGAGGCGAGCCCAGAGGGGCTCGCTCTGGCCGGCAGCCAGCGGCAGCCGGATCGGCAGGCGCATCTGGCCATCGGGATCCTCCGCCGGTTTGTCGACAATGCCCACCTGAAGTTGCGAAATCCCCGCCAACTGCCCTGCCGCCGCGGGGGGAGAGATGTGAGGCGTGGCCACCGCGAAGGGTTCGGGGTCAAGGCCGATCTCGATTTCGCTGCTCCATTCGCCGGCGATGACGTGATGCTGCACGCCAGAGACGAACGCTTTGCCGTTGAAGCGATCGCCGAACCCTTTCAGGGCCACCATGCCAGCGGGTTCGGCGGCGGCGGTGCCGGCACAGCGCAGTTGGCCGCGCACCTTCGCCAGGCGCAGGCGCATCAGTTCCGCCTTCGACCAGCTTGTGAGGTCGGCGCTCTTGAGGGTGGCGGCGGTTTGCTGAGGTGCGGCCTGGATGGCAAAGATCTTGGCGAGGGATTGGGAGGAGAGATTGCCCAGTTCCTCCACATTGGTTGTGGGAACCGATGACTCAGCCAGAGCCTGAGTGGCCGGATCCCAGGCCAGGCTGCGCAGCACGCCGGGATCCAGCTGGCTGGTGGCATCCAGGGTGAGCTGGGCCTGGCGTATGGAGACGCCATACTCCAATTCCACGTCCGGTTCGGCCTTGGTGTTGGGCGGCGCGACCTTGACCGTGCCGTTGCGATTGGTGACCACCATGCCGTTCACCTC
>JBIKTO010000045.1:0-10163 GCA_044348065.1 Cyanobium sp. | reverse complement strand
CGGGGAAGGTGCGGCGGATCAGCTGCAGCTCCTGGTCGCACACCATCGGGAACTCCTCGGCGATGCGCATCACCGAGCAGTGGAACTCGCTGATCACCCAGGCGCCGGCGATCTCGGGGTCGGGGCGGAGTTCGGCCACGAAGCCCTCGCGGCGGCGCAGCTCCACCAGCTGCTCCAGGCGCTCCGGCAGGGTGCCGGCGCCGATGCGGCCGCGGTAGCCGGCGGCTTTATCCTCCGCCTGGCGCAGCATCAGCTCCTCGATCTGGGCCGGCGAGAGGCTGTTGGAGAGGGAGTGGAGCAGGCCCAGGGCAAAATCGCCGCTGCCATCGGTGAACCGGCCCTGGCCCGCCTCGGTGAGACGCCAGCGGTTGCTGGGCCGACCCGGCCCCTCGGCGGCGGGGCTGGCCTCCACCAGACCCTCCTCCTCCAGGCTGCGCAGGTGGCGGCGCATCACCTGAACGGACACCGCCAGCTGCAGGGCCAGATCGGCGGCGGTGGCTTCACCGACACGCAACAGCCGCGCCAGAACCGCCTCACGGGTGGGGGCCACCGGGGACTTCGGGGGGTGGGGGAAGGCCGGTGCGGCCATGGTTCAGGAGGTGCCTGACCACCATGCCACGGGCGGCAGGCCAATGGAGGCTCGGTGAGCGGCTCCGGTTGGGCACAATGAACGTTCGCCCCCATGCGCCGCGGCCCTGCCCTAGGCTCGACGGGTAACGAAACCAAACCGTTTCGTTTCTCCCGTTGTCGCCCGTCCGTTCCGCGGCGTGAGCTTGCCCGGCTCCTCCCCCCGAGACCCCATGTCCGACGCCCCCGCCAGCCCTGCCCAAGGCTCCGAAAGCCTCGAGGTGATCCGCAAGTTCGCCGAGACCTACGCCCAGCGAACCGGCACCTATTTCTGCAGCGACCCCGGGGTCACCGCCGTGGTGCTCGAGGGCCTCGCCCGCCACAAGGACGAGCTCGGCGGCGCCCTCTGCCCCTGCCGTCACTACGAAGACAAGGAGGCGGAGGTGCAGCAGGCCTTCTGGAACTGCCCCTGCGTGCCGATGCGCGAGCGCAAGGAATGCCACTGCATGCTTTTCCTCACCGAGGACAACCCCTTCCGCGGCGAGAGCCAATCGATCTCGCTGGAGGAGATCCAATCCCTTACCGCCGGTTGAAACGATGAGCAGTGCCGTTGGTGATCTGGTCAGTCAGCCCTACAAATATGGGTTTGTCACGGACATCGAAACCGACAAGATCGCTAAAGGTCTGAGCGAAGACGTTGTTCGCCTGATCTCCGCCAAGAAGCAGGAGCCTGATTTTCTGTTGCAGTTTCGCCTGCGCGCCTACCGGCAGTGGCTGCGCATGCGCGAACCGGATTGGGCGGCCCTCGGCCATCCGCCGATCGATTATCAGGAGATCATCTATTACGCCGCCCCCCGCACCCAGGAGAAGAAGCAGAGCCTCGATGAGGTGGATCCACGCCTGCTGGAAACCTTCGACAAGCTCGGCATTCCCCTGAGCGAGCAGAAGCGGCTCACCAATGTGGCCGTGGATGCGGTGTTTGACAGCGTTTCGATCGCCACCACCTACAAGGAGAAGCTGGCCGAGCACGGCGTGATCTTCTGCTCGATCAGCGAGGCGGTGCGCGAGCATCCCGAGCTGATCGAGCGCTATCTCGGCACCGTGGTGCCCAGCAACGACAACTTCTTCGCCGCCCTCAACTCGGCGGTGTTCAGCGACGGCTCCTTCGTGTTCATCCCCCGCGGAGTGGAGTGCCCGATGGAGCTCTCCACCTACTTCCGCATCAATTCGGGCGACACCGGCCAGTTCGAGCGCACCCTGATCGTGGCCGAAGAGGGCGCCTCCGTGAGCTATCTGGAGGGCTGCACGGCGCCAATGTTCGACACCAACCAGCTGCATGCGGCCGTGGTGGAGCTAGTCACCCTCGATGACGCCTCGATCAAATACTCTACCGTACAGAACTGGTACGCCGGCGACGAGCATGGCGTCGGCGGCATCTACAACTTCGTCACCAAGCGCGGCCAGTGCCGCGGCGCCCGCAGCCGCATCAGCTGGACCCAGGTGGAAACCGGCTCGGCGATCACCTGGAAATATCCCAGCTGCGTGTTGCTGGGGGCCGACAGCGTCGGAGAGTTCTACTCCGTGGCCCTCACCAACAATCGCCAGCAGGCCGACACCGGCACGAAGATGGTGCACGTGGGGGCGCGCACCCGCTCCACGATCGTGAGCAAGGGCATCAGCGCCGGCCATTCCGCCAACAGCTACCGGGGCCTGGTGCAGATCGGTCCCCAGGCCGTGGGGGCCCGCAACTACAGCCAGTGCGATTCGATGCTGATCGGCGATCAGGCGGCGGCCAACACCTACCCCTACATCCGCTGCCAGCAGCCCGAAGCCAGCATCGAGCACGAGGCCAGCACCTCCCGCATCTCCGCCGATCAGCTCTTCTATCTCCAGAGCCGCGGCATCGGCTTCGAGGAAGCGGTGTCGATGATGGTGAGCGGCTTCTGTCGCGATGTGTTCAACCAGCTGCCGATGGAATTCGCCGCCGAAGCCGACAAACTTCTCTCCCTCAAACTCGAAGGCTCCGTCGGCTGAGCCGTCGTCGCCCCGCTCCGTTCCGCGCCCCTTCCTTCCACCTTCACCGCCATCGTGATCCGCCCCGACGCCCCGGTCCTGCTTGAGATCCGTGATCTGCACGCCTGCGTGGAGGAGCAGCCGATCCTGCGGGGGGTGAGCCTCACCCTGCGGGCCGGCGAGATCCACGCGGTGATGGGCCGCAACGGCAGCGGCAAGAGCACCCTCTCCAAGCTGCTAGCCGGCCATCCGGCCTACCGCGTCACCGGCGGCAGCGTGCTCTACCGGGGCGAGGATCTGCTGGCCCTCGCGCCCGAGGAGCGGGCCCGGGCCGGACTGTTCCTCGGCTTCCAGTACCCGATCGAGATTCCGGGTGTCAGCAATCTCGAATTCCTGCGGGTGGCCACCAACGCCCGCCGCGTCGCCCGCGCTGAGGAGGAGCTCGACACCTTCGCCTTTGAAGATCTGGTGCGGGATCGGCTGCGGTTGGTGCAGATGGATCCCGCCTTCCTCGATCGCTCGGTGAATGAGGGTTTCTCCGGCGGCGAGAAGAAGCGCAACGAGATCCTGCAGATGGCCCTGCTGGAGCCGGTGGTGGCGATCCTCGACGAAACCGATTCCGGCCTCGACATTGATGCGCTGCGCACCGTGTCCGCCGGCGTGAACCACCTGGCCGGCCCCGACAACGCCACCCTGCTGATCACCCACTACCAGCGGCTGCTGGACGAGATCACCCCCGATTTCGTGCACGTGATGGCGGCGGGCCGCATCCTGCGCACGGCCGGCAAGGAGCTGGCCCTGGAGCTCGAGGAGCGCGGCTACGACTGGGTGGATGAGGAACTCGCCGCCCTGGGGCGCATTCCAGCGGAGGTGGGCTGATGGTGAGCGCCTCCCTGCACATGCCACCGGCCGGCGCCCCGAGCGGCGCTGGCTGGAGTGAAGCGCTGCTGGCGGCCCTGGCGGACGAGGAGCAGGCCGCTCCCCCCGATGCCGCCGGGCCCCTGGCGGCGGTGCGACGGCGGGGCATCGAAGGGCTGCGCCAGCGGCCCCTGCCCTCCCGCCGGGAGGAGGACTGGCGCTTCACCGATCTGGGCGCCCTGCGGGCGCTGCGGCCCCGTCGGCTGCTGGTGAGCGGATCTGACCCCGCCGCCCACTGGCCAGCCCCGGCCGCGGGCAGTCTGCGGCTGCGGCTCGATGGCGTCGCCGATCCCCTGGCGGGGCAGAGCCTGCCCCAGGGCCTCGAAGCCCTCACCGACACGGATCTGGAGCAGGCCCTCGGCCAGACCCTGGCGGCCACCGGCTGCCGCGAGCACTGGCCGGTGAGCCTCAACAAGGCGAGCGCCTCCCGGGTGCTGGGCCTGCGGGTGCGGGGCGAAGTGGCGTCCCTGCTGGAGCTGGTGAGCGACGCGGGCACCGCCGAGGGCGTACTGGCCCTGCGGGTGCTGCTGCTGCTCGAACCGGGCGCCAGCCTGCGGCTGCTGCAGGTGCATCGGGCCGGCGGCGCCAGCCTCACCAGCGTGGTGGTGGAGGCACGGCTGGCGGAGGGATCCCGGCTGGAGCAGGGCGTGCTGGCCCAGGGTGCGGATGCCGCCGTGCTGCTCGGCCATCTGGCGGTGAGCCAGGCCCCCGGCAGCGAGTACCAGCTGGCCAGCGTCAGCGGCGGCTGGGGGCTGGGCCGGCTGGAACCGAGGGTGGTGCAGCTCGCAGGCGAGGCTTTCACCCGCCTGAGGGGCCTGCAGCAGGTGGACGGCCGCCGCATCGCCGACACCCATAGCCAGGTGATGTTCGCCGGGCCGGAGGGGCGCCTCGACCAGCTGCACAAGGTGGTGGCCGACGGCGCCGGCCGCAGCGTCTTCAACGGCGCCGTGCGGGTGCCGCGGGCCGCCCAGCGCACCGACGCCGCCCAGCTGAGCCGCAGCCTGCTGCTCTCCGACCGGGCGCGGGTGGACACCAAACCGGAGCTGGAGATCGTGGCCGACGACGTGCGCTGCACCCACGGCGCCACCGTGAGCCGCCTGCGGCAGGACGAACTCTTCTACCTGCAGAGCCGGGGCATCAGCGCCGATCTGGCCGCCCGGCTGCTGCTGCGCGGCTTCTGCGAGGAGGTGCTGCGGGAGCTGCCGGCGGCCGCCGCCCTCTGGCATCCTCTCGACACCTTCCCCGCCCCGGGGGCCCCCGCCCGATGACCCCCGCCACCGCCCAGGCCGACATCAGCCCCACCGGCACCGAGAGCCCCGCGGCCAGCGCCCCGCCGCTGGACGACCTGGCCGCCGCCACCCGGCCCGATTTCCCCCTGCTGGCACAGACCGCCTGCCTGGGCCAGCCGCTGATCTACCTCGACCACGCCGCCACCAGCCAGAAGCCGCGGGCCGTGCTCGACGCCCTGCAGCAGTACTACGGCCACGACAACGCCAACGTGCACCGTGGCGCCCACCAGCTGAGCGCCCGGGCCACCGAGCATTTCGAGGCGGCCCGCGCGGCGGTGGCCGACTTCGTGGGGGCGGCCTCGGCCCGGGAGATTGTTTACACCCGCAATGCCAGCGAGGCGATCAACCTGGTGGCCCGCACCTGGGGGGAGGCCAACCTGCGGGAGGGCGATGAGGTGCTGCTCACCCTGATGGAGCACCACAGCAACCTGGTGCCCTGGCAGCTGCTGGCGGCCCGCACCGGCTGCGTGCTGCGCCACGCCGGCCTCACCGCCAGCGGTGAACTCGACCTCGACGACTGGCGCCAGAAGCTCAGCGACCGCACCCGGCTGGTGAGTGTGGTGCAGGTGAGCAACGCCCTCGGTTGCCTGAATCCGATCGAAACCCTGGTGCCCCTGGCCCACGCCGCCGGCGCCCTGGTGCTGGTAGACGCCTGCCAGAGCCTGCCCCACCTGCCGGTGGATGTGGCCCGCCTGGGCTGCGATTTTCTGGTGGGCTCCTCCCACAAGTTCTGCGGCCCCACCGGCATGGGCTTCCTCTGGGGGCGGGAGGCGCTGCTGGAGGCGATGCCCCCCTTCCTGGGCGGCGGCGAGATGATCCAGGACGTCTTCCTCGACCACAGCAGCTGGGCGGATCTGCCCCACAAGTTCGAGGCCGGCACCCCGGCGATCGGCGAAGCGATCGGCATGGGGGCGGCGATTCACTACCTGCAGGCCCTGGGCATGGAGCGGATCCACGCCTGGGAGAAGCGGCTCACCCGGCACCTGTTCGAGCGGCTGCGGGCGATCGAGGGGCTGCGCATCCTGGGGCCCACGCCGGAGCAGCAGCCGGAGCGAGCCGCCCTGGCCTCCTTCCACGTGGAGGGGCTGCACGCCAACGACATCGCCGCTCTGCTGGATTCGGCGGGCATCTGCATCCGCAGCGGCCACCACTGCACCCAGCCGCTGCATCGCCACTACGGGCTGGCGGGCACGGCCCGGGCCAGCCTGGCCTTCACCAACACCGTCGCCGAGATCGACCGCTTCGCCGACGAGCTGGAGGGCACGATCGCCTTCCTGCGGGAGCACGCCTGAGGGTGGCCCGCGTCAACACCGCCGCCGTGGTGCTGGGAACGCTCCTCCTGGGCGGCTGCGCCCCGCGGGCGCCCTGGGCGGTGTCGGATCTGCCGGCGTCGGCGGTGCCCCGGCGGGACGAGGCGGAGCTGGCGGCCTGCACGGCCCGGCTGGGGCTGGCGGCGGAGCTGCCCCGGCCGGCCCACGCCAGCAATTTCGGCCAGCGGCAGCCGCGGGATGCCTGGGGCCGCGCCCTGCCCCACGAGCCGCGACTGATCGTGCTGCACGAAACCGTGATCTCCGCCCCCGCCACGGTGAGGCTGTTCGCCACACCCCACCCGCGCGATGAGGATCAGGCCAGTTACCACCTGCTGGTGGATCGGCAGGGGCAGCGGCTGCGGATCGTGCCGGATGGGGCGCGGGCCTACGGGGCCGGGATGTCGGCCTTCGGCGACATGACCGTGCGGCCGCGGGCCAGTTCCCTGGGGTCGATCAACAACGTGGCCCTGCATCTGAGCCTGGAGACACCGGCCGACGGGCGGGGCGATGGCGATGGCCATTCCGGCTACAGCGAGGCCCAGTACCGCACGGCGGCGGCCCAGGTGCTGCTGTGGCAGGGTCGCTGGGGCATCCCCCTGAACCGGCTCACCAGCCATGCGGCGGTGGACCGCAGCCGCAGCCGCTACGACCCCCGCAGCTTCCGCTGGGAGCGCTTCATGCCCGCCTGGCAGGCGGCGGCCCGCCGCTGCGGCTGGAGCGGTTACGACAACGGCCGGGCCGGCCCCTGAGCGCCGCAGCCGATAGCGTGGCAGCAGCGGGAGGGCGCCTGTCGCCATGGGGACACCAACCATGAACCGGCAACCCGGCCGCCTGATCCTCGCCACCCTGGCCGCTCCGGCGCTGCTGGCGGCTCCGGCGGCGGCCCAGAGCGCCGACGACTGGCGCAGCGCGCCGCTGGCCATCCCCTCCGGCGCCGCCCCAAGCGGCACCTCCGAACCGCCCCTGCAGGCGCCGGCGGAGGTACGCCGTCCCCAGACGCCGCTGCAGCCGGGCCAGCCGCTACCCGAGGCTCCCGCCCCATGGTCAGGGGACCCGGCGATCCGCGTCGCCCCCGGTGCCGGGGTGCGCCCCCAGCCGCGCCCGCCCCTGCGCCCACAACCCCAGCCCCAACTGCAACTCCAACTCCAACTCCAACCCCAGGCGACGCCGGCGCCCCCCAGAGCCGCACCGCCGGTGCCGCCCGTCACGCCGCCGCGGCCGCCGGCCCCGAAGGTGCGCTCCTTCCTCGAAACCCTGCCGCCCGGCACGATCCAGCCCCTGCCCGGCGAAACGCTCCCCGGCAGCACGCCCCCGCCGGCCCCGGCGCGCCCCCCCCAGGTGGAGCCCCAGGCCCCCCAGGTGGTGCCGCCGCCCCCCTGGGCGAAAGGGCAGAGCGCGAGCCAGCGGCCGGAGATGCCCTGGCTCTGGCTGCTGCTGGGGCTGGGGATCGGCGGCGGAGCGGTGTTCCTGCTGCAGGACCGGCGGCGGCCGGCGCCCGGGGCGGAGACGGCCTCCACCCTCGGCATCCGCGTGCTGGCCCGGCCAGACCCGGGCGTGCAGACGTTGCGGCCGGCCCCACCCCACGGGGAGCAGACCCGTGGCACCACGGGGGAGTGAGGACATGGCCGATTCCCTGTCCCGGCTGCTGCGTGTCGATCCGGAGCGTCTGCGGCGCCTGCTGATCGAGGAGGAGCTGGCCCCCCATCCCTGGCTGAGCGGCTGCGGGCGGCAGGTGATCCAGGAGCTGGCCGCCGAGCTGGCCGGGCGACTGCCGGAGGCGCTGGACACGCGGCTGGAGACGCTGGTGCTGGAGGCGTTCCGGCGCCAGCCGCCGGAGTTTCAGACGCCAGCCGGCCAGGGCTCGGGCGAAGGATCGGGCGAGATCGATGTGCCGCTGCCGAGCCAGCGGCTGCAGTCGCGGCACCGGCCGGCGCTGGTGGTGCTGGTGGGGCAGCGGCCGCTGCTGGAGGTGGTGTTTGATCTGAGTCTGGAGCTGCGGCTGGAGGGGGTGGTGCTGCGGCTGCGGGAGGGGGTGCCCCGGTCGGTGGCGATCCGCCGGGCCCAGGGCTCCGGGCTGCTGATGCTCGGCCGGCAGATGCTCAGCCGCTTCGGCGAGGCCCCGGTGACGCTGCCGCCGGTGCTCTCGCTGGAGGGGGGCCCGGTGAGGGGGGATCCGATCTGAGGGGGCGGACCGGCCGTTCGCGAGGATCAGCAGCCCCATCCCCCGGCACGGCGCCCCCCATGAACATCGACGGCAAGCCCTGGCGCACCATCTGGCCGGAGGAGGGGGGCGCCGCGGTGGCGGTGATCGACCAGACGCGGCTGCCCCACCGGCTGGAGGTGCGCCGGCTGAGCACGGTGGCGGAGGCGGCTGAGGCGATCCGCACGATGGTGGTGCGGGGCGCGCCGCTGATCGGCGTCACCGGCGCCTATGGGCTGATGCTGGCCCTGCGGGCCGACCCGGGCGACGAAGCCCTGGCGGCGGCGTTCGAGCTGCTGCTGGCCACCCGCCCCACCGCCGTGAACCTGCAGTGGGCCCTGGAGCGGGTGCGCGCCCGGGTGCTGCCCCTGCCGCCGGAGCAGCGCGCAGAAGAGGCCGGTGCGGAGGCGGGCCGGATCGCCGAGGAGGACGTGGCGATGTGCGCGGCAATCGGCGAGCACGGCCTGCAGCTGCTGCGCCAGCTGGCCGCCGCCCGCCCCCCCGAACGGCAGGGGCAGCCGCTGAATGTGCTCACCCACTGCAACGCTGGCTGGCTGGCGACGGTGGACTGGGGCACGGCCCTGGCGCCGCTCTACAAGGCGCACCGCTCCGGCCTGGCGGTGCATGTGTGGGTGGATGAAACCCGGCCCCGCAACCAGGGGGCCAGCCTGACGGCCTTCGAGCTGGGGCGGGAGGGGGTGCCCCACACGGTGATCGTCGACAACGCCGGCGGCCACCTGATGCAGCACGGGCTGGTGGATGCGGTGATCGTGGGCACCGACCGCACCACCCGGAGCGGCGATGTGTGCAACAAGATCGGCACCTACCTCAAGGCCCTGGCCGCCCACGACAACAGCGTGCCGTTCTATGTGGCCCTGCCGGGCTCCACGATCGACTGGACGATCAGCGACGGCGTGGCGGAGGTGCCGATCGAGGCCCGCTCCGACCGGGAGGTGACCCACATCGCCGGCTGCCCGGAGGGGGGCGACCCCTGCGAGGTGCGGCTGACGCCGGAAGGCAGCAGCGGCTTCAACCCGGCGTTTGATGTCACCCCGGCGCGGCTGGTGACGGCGCTGATCACCGAACGGGGGGTGGCGGCGGCGAGTGAGGAAGGGTTGCGCGCTCTGTATCCGGAGGTTTAGCTCTCGGGGCCTGGATCGGTTCGCTGAAATGGCGGGGGAGGCCCCTGGGGTTGGCGGGATGCAGGGGATGCTGAAGACAGCGGTGATGCATTGGGGAAACCAGAGCGCGCGGATATGAATCCAGTCCCGGCGGCCATGCAATCGAAGAACCGGGAGCTTTCGATCACGAGCTGCTGACGCAATTGACCTCCAATATTGATTTTACTCGTGGCCCCATGGATCATGCAATAGGCCAGGAATGAAATGATTTTCAGGCGATATAGCGCATCACCCATCCCATCAGCAGATTGGGCTCATCCTGGGTCGCTGAGCGGCAACAAAGAAACAGCTCCCAGGCCTTCTCGCCGAAGCCCAGTCTTTCGGTTTAATCATTGATTCCGTCGCGGATGCCCGAATCATTTACCGTGGAATCCTGACAGCGAAGATTTGAAGCCTGGGGTTTGAAGCCTGGGTAGATCTTGGTGGCTCTTTTGGCATGACGGCAGGATGCCAGTTGCGGTCGGGACGCGAGCAGCGTTGGAGTAGGCTCCTCGCGATCTCGGAAGCTCAAGGGCCGCGAAGTTGGTGGCGGTACGGTTAGTGATCCCGCCGAGTGATTGTGTACTAACAATGTGATTGTCCATGATGCGGCCAGCGGGACAGATGATCAGGCGCTGAAGATGGCCCAGGAAGGCGGGGATTGGCCATGGTTTGCCATGGGCCGGCTGCGGTGATTGGCGGGGAC
>JBIKTO010000363.1:0-3347 GCA_044348065.1 Cyanobium sp. | reverse complement strand
CCCGCCTCTTCTTCTCCGACAACGGCTCCACCGCCGTGGAGGTGGCCCTCAAGATGGCCTGGCAGTGGTGGCACAACCAGGGCAGCCCCCGCCCCCGCCTGATCGCCTTCGACGGCGCCTACCACGGCGACACCTTCGGCGCCATGGCCCTGGGGGAGCGCTGCCTCTTCAACGCGCCCTTCGAACCGCTGCTCTTCGAGGTGGCCCGCGCCCCCTGGCCCGGCACCTGGTGGGGCGACGACGCCATCGAGGCACGGGAAGCGGCGGCCCTGGCCGCCCTGGCCCGGCTGCTGGACACTCCCACCGCCGCCGTGATCCTCGAACCGCTGGTGCAGGGCGCCGGCGGCATGGCCATGGTGCGGCCCAGCTTCCTGCGGGGCGTCGAGGCCCTGGTGCGCCAGGCGGGGGCCCTGCTGATCGCCGATGAGGTGATGACCGGCTTCGGCCGCACCGGCCAGCTGTTCGCCAGCCAGGCCTGCGGCCTGCGGCCCGACCTGATCGCCCTCTCCAAGGGGCTCACCGGCGGCTTCCTGCCGATGGGGGTCACCCTCGCCAGCGACGCCCTCTTCCAGGGCTTCCACGACCCCGATCCGGCCCGCACCTTTCTGCACGGCCACAGCTTCACCGCCAATCCCCTCGGCTGCGCCGCCGCCCTCGCCAGCCTCGATCTGCTGGAGGCCCGCCCCCAGCGCTTCAGCACCATGGCGGAGCGCCATCGCCCCCACCTGGAGCGCCTCGCCCGCCATCCGGCCGTGCGGCGGCCCCGCCTGCGCGGCTGCATCGCCGCCTTCGACCTGGCGGTCGACAACCCCGGCTACTTCCACCCCGCCGGCGCCGCCCTGCAGCGGCGGGTGCGGCAGCACGGGGTGTTTCTGCGGCCCCTGGGGGATGTGGTCTACCTGCTGCCGCCCCTCTGCCTCACGGATCTCCAGCTGGAGCGCTGCTGGCGGGCGATCGAAGCCTCCCTCGACTGATCTCCCCCCAGCTGCCGGGGCTGGGCTTCGCCCGATCAGGGTCCGGCCAGGATCGCCGCCTCCACATCCAGCCGCGGCAGGCCGTAGGAGAACTGGCGCACCGCCTGGCGACCGTCCTGATGCCAGGTGACCGACAACTCCTCCACTCCGAACACAATGCGGGCGCTCCACTGCGGCTGGTGCAGATCCCAGCTCTCCGCGTGGGGGCCATCGGGCCGGGCGCCGAGCTGCCGCAGCCACTCCTCCAGCGCCGGCAGGGGGTGGTTGTAGAGGGGGGTGCGCTCGGGGGGCAGGCTGACCATCGGCGGGCGGGGCGGCGGGTTCGGGGAACTCAGGCGGTGGGTGCCGCCGGCTGGGCGACGGCAGCAGGGACGGCCGGGGCTGCTGCTGCTGGGGCGGCGGTTGGGGGGGCGGGAACGGCCGCGGGAACTTCCGGCCACCAGCTCGGCTGGCGCACCAGTTCCGCGCCGCGCGCCCAGGCCACGCCGATGCCCAGCAGCAGGCTGAAGGCCATCGCCAGGGCCAGCAGCAGCAGGGCGAACCATTCCCCACCCGAGAGGGAGCGGCGCACCGAAGCCGGCCGCGGTGCCGACACCACCAGGGGCGGCCTTGCCGGGGCAGGACTCACCAGGGCTGGGGCGGTGCTCTGGCGCAGGCGCAGGTCGTAGGCCGCCCGCGATGGCGGATCGCTCAGCACGCTGTAGGCCTGGCGCAGCAGGCGGAAGGCCTCCACCGCCTCCGCACTCGGCAGGCTGGTGGTATCCGGGTGGTACCGCTTGCTCAGCACCCGGAAGGCCGCCCGCAGCTCCGGCAGGCCGGCATCGGGTCCCACCCCCAGACGCTCGTAGTGACTGGGGGTGGGGCTGGGCATTGGAAGATCCTAGGGAGAACCGCTGCCTCGTTCCACGGATGGGCGCCAGTCCTGGGCCACCCGGCCCGCCCCCCGATTCCTCCCTCTGGCACGCCCTCGGCTGGACCCCCGAGCCGCCCCAGCTCGCCCAGCTCCAGGCCCTCAACGAGCAGCTGCGCCTCTGGAACCAGCGCGTCAACCTCACCCGCCTGGTGGAGGGCGACGACTACTGGATCGGCCAGGTGTTCGACAGCCTCTGGCCCCTGCGCGATCTGCTCGTCGCGGCCGCTCCCCGCCAGAGCCTGGAGGTGATCGACGTGGGCACCGGCGGCGGCTTCCCCGGCCTGGCGGTGGCGATCGCCCTGCCCCAGGCGCGCCTCACCCTGGTGGATTCGGTGGGGCGCAAGATCGAGGCCGTGCGGGCGATGGCCGCCGCCCTGGAGCTGGCCGACCGGGTGAGCCTGCGCTGGGAGCGGGTGGAGCGCAGCGGCCGCTCGCGCGACTGCCGCGGCCGCTTCGATTGGGCGATCGCCCGGGCGGTGGCCGTCGCCCCCGTGGTGGCCGAATACCTGGTGCCCCTGCTGCGCCCCGACGGCCGGGCCGTGCTCTACCGCGGCCAGTGGGGCGAGGGCGACCAGGGCGCCCTGGAGCGCGCCGCCGGGCGCCTGCGGGCGGAGGTGGAGTCGGTGCGGGCGATCGACCTTCCCGCTGGGCGGGGCGTGCGCCACGCCGTGTGCCTGCGGCCCCTGGCCCCCTGCCCGGCCGCCTACCCGCGCCCCGTCGGGGTGGCTCTCAAGGCCCCCCTGGGCAGCGACACCCCCCGCGATGATGGCGAGATCAGTCGGCCTGAAGGCGGCGCACCGCTGCGCCGCCGAGGCGCTCCCGCAGGCGGCGCAGCCGATCCGGAATGACCTTCGCCCAGGGGCTGGCCGCCAGCGCGGCCCGCAGCTCCGCCTCGCTCACCGCCCCATCGAGGGCATCGGCATTCTCGCCGGGGAACCAGTGGCCGCCATTGCCGAGCAGCCGGTAACGGGCCCGGGCGAACCCCTCCAGATCCCAGGCTTCCAGGAGGTTGTGCAGCCAGAGCAGCACCGGTAGGTTGATCTGCCCCGGCGTGTCCTGCCAGGTGGGCAGACCCTGATCCCAGCTCGCCAGCCAGTCCGCCCCCAGGGCCTCCAGGCGGGCCGCCTCCAGCCGCGCCAGGATCGGCGGCACCAGCTCGCCAGCCCGCGGCAGCAGGGCCACCGCCTCCAGGTGGAGGTTGAGATCCTCGGGCCGGGCGGCCCCCAGGCTGAGGGTGTGGATGCCCGGGGCGCTGAGGCAGAACAGGTCGTGGAACACGATCGGCTCCAGCGGAGCACACAGGGCCCGCAGCCGGGCCGAGGGGCTGTGCCAGTGGCCGCCCTTGTCGGTGGGGCTGATCACGAACACCCCCAGGTCGCGGGCGATGGCGGCGTCGATCGCCGGCCGGTTGTCCTGGCGGATCAGGTACCAGTGCAGATTCACGTAATCGAAGCCATCGC
>JBIKTO010000043.1:0-10223 GCA_044348065.1 Cyanobium sp. | reverse complement strand
GCCGCAGAGCAGACGGCGCAGTTCCGGACGCAGCTCCTCCCGCAGCTGGGCATCGAGGTTGCTCATCGGCTCGTCGAGCAGCATCAGGGCCGGCTGGCGCAGCAGGGCCCGCGCCAGGGCCAGGCGCTGCCGTTGGCCGCCGGAGAGCTGGGCCGGACGCCGCTCGCGCAGCTCGGCGAGCTGCAGGAGTTCGAGCACGGCGGCGATGCGCCGCTCCCGCTCCTGCGGCGGCACGCCCCGCACCCGCAACCCCAGGGCCAGGTTGGCGGTGACGCTGAGATGGGGATAGAGGGCATAGCTCTGGAACACCATCGCCACCCGCCGCCGGCCGGCCGGCTCCGCAGTGATGTCCCGCTCCCCCAGCAGGATGCGGCCACCCTCCTCCGGCGACTCCAGGCCCGCCACCAGGCGCAGGGTGGTGGTCTTGCCGCAGCCGCTCGGACCCAGCAGGGCCAGGCATTCCCCCGCCTCCACCCGCAGGTTGAGGTCACTCAGCAGGGAGCGACCGCCGATCCGGCGCCCCAGCTGTCGCAGTTCCAGCGCGCTCATCCCTTCACCGCCCCCTGGGTGAGGCCGGAGACGATCGCCCGTTGGAAGAGCAGCAGCAGCAGCACCAGGGGCAGGCTGCCGAGCACGGTGGCGGCGGCGAAGGCGCCGTAGGGAATGGTGAACACCGAGGAGGCGCCGATGCGGGCGATGGCGGCGCTCAGGCTGAGCAGCGATTCGCGGCTGATCCAGGTGAGGGCGATCGGGTACTCACTCCAGCTGAACAGAAACACCAGGATGGCGGTGCTGGCGATCGCCGGCGCCAGCAAGGGCAGGAGCACGAATCGCAGCCGCTGCAGGGGGCCTAGGCCCTCCAGCCTGGCGGCGTCCTCCAGTTCCGGTGGCAGATCGGCCAGGGCCGCGCGCAGCAGCAGGATCGCCAGCGGCAGGGAGAGGGCGGCGTAGGGCAGGGCGAGCGCCAGCAGGTGGTTCGCCAGACCCAGCTGGCGCGCCCACTCGAGCAGCGCGAGGAACAGGAGGGCGGTGGGGAAGAGGCTCGCGGCCAGCAGCAGGGCAAGGGTGCCCCAGCGCAGAGCGCCGCGCTGCTGCTGCAGGCCGTAGGCGCAGGGGATGGCCAGGAGCAGGGTGAGACCGGTGCCGGCCACGCCCACCACGGCGCTGTTGAACAGGTAGCGCCAGAAGGGGGGATCGGCGGCCAGCAACTGGCGGTAGTTCTCCAGGGTCCAGCCGCTGAGGAGTCCTCCCCCCGGGTCACCTAGCCCGAGCGGGCTGGACACCAGGGCATCGGCCGGGCGCAGGGAGGTGTAGAGCTGCCAGAGCAGGGGCCCCAGGCTCCACAGCAGCACGATGGACCGGATCATGCGGCCGATCCGGCCCGCCGCTGCCACACCAGCCAGAGGAGGCCAGGGAGGAGCAGCAGCAGAAAGGTGGCGAGCAGCACCGTGGCGCCGTAGCCGAAATCAAGGAAACGCATGGCGTTGAGATAGGCGTAGAGGGCCAGGCTTTCGGTGCTGCCGGCGGGGCCGCCGCCGGTGAGCACCTGGATCAGGTCGAACACCCCCAGCGCCTGGGCGAGTCGGAAGAGAGCCGCCAGGGCGATCCAGGGGGTGAGCAGCGGCAGCAGCAGACGCCGCAGGATCTGCCAGCGATTGGCCCCCTCCAGCACCAGGGCCTCCTCCAGCTCGGGCGGGATCGCCTGCAGGCCGGCCAACAGCAGCAGGGCCACGAAGGGGGTGGTTTTCCAGACATCGGCGATCACCACGGCAAACCAGGTGGTGGATGGACTGGAGAGGAAGGGATAGGGGGGAAGACCGACGGCGATCAGCACGCTGTTGAGCGGACCATGGGGATCGTTGTAGATCCAGCGCCAGCCCAGGGCCATCACCGTGGCGGGCAGGGCCCAGGGGAGCAGCACGGCGGTGCGCAGGCCGCCGCCGGCGGCTCCGCCACCCCGGGGGCCGCGCAGCAGCAGGGCCAGCGCCAGGCCCAGCACCAGTTCCAGGCCCACGGAGACGGCGGCGAAGCGCAGGGTCTGGCTGGCGTCCTGCCAGAAGCGGGCATCCTGCGCCAGCCGGTGCCAGTTGGCGCCGCCATTGGCCACCGGCACCAGGGCGGTGAGCACCGAGGTGGCGTGGGCGCTGAGCCAGGCGTAGCGAATCAGCGGGCCCACGAACACCGCCGCAAGGAGCGTGAGGGCAGGCAGCATCAGCAGCCAGGCGGTCATCCGGTGGTCCCCGCGGCGGCGCGCAGCACCACCTCACTCTGGCCCTGGCTGGCGGCGATTGTCGCGGCGGGGCTGCCGCCACCGCTGAGCAGGCCGTTCACCTGCCGCTGCAGCACGTCGCTGAGCTGGGCGTAGAGAGGGGTGATCGGACGGACCACGGCCCCCTCCAGGGCGCGGCGCTGCACGGCCAGAAGCGGCAGGTCGCGCTGCAGGGCCTCATCGTCGTAGAGGCTGCTCCAGGTGGGTGCGTAGCCGTAGCGCCGCGCCAGGTGGCGCTGCACCTCTTCACCGCCCAGCCAGCGAAGCACGGCGGCGGCCTCGCGGGGGTGGGGGCTGGAGTGGAGCAGGGCGAGGCCCCAGCTGCCCAGGGTGCCGGCCCCCCGGTGGCCCGGCGCCCCCACCAGGGTTGTGACCCCCACATGACCAGCCACGGGCCCGCCGCCCTCCTCGAGCAGGGCGTAGGCGTAGGGCCAGTTGCGCAGAAAGGCCGCCTCACCCGCCGCGAAGAGCTGCAGGGCCTCGTTCTCCGCGAAGCCCACCACCGCCGGCGGGCTGATGCCGGTGGCGATCAGATGTTGCAGCCAGGCCACCGCCGCCACCGCTTCCGGGCCCTCCAGGCTGGGCCGGCCCCCCACCACACCGCGGAGCGGCTCCCACCAGCGGGCCCCAAAGGCCTGGAGCACCTCGCTGACCACGCAGCTCAGGCCCTCGTATTGCCGGCCCTGCCAGAGATAGCCCCAGCGCACCCGGCCCTGCCGTTGCAGGCGGCGGGAGATGCTCTCCAGCTCGTCGGTGTCCCGGGGCGGGCGATCCATCAGATCGGTGCGCCAGTAGAGCAGGCCCGTGTCCCCCTGCAGGGGGAAGCGCCAGAGGTGGCCGTCGAAACGGGTGGCGAGTCGGGCGCCGGCCACCATGCCGTCCAGGGCGTCGTCCCCCAGCAGGGGCTCCAGGGGGCTGAGCCAACCGGCGGCGGCGTAGCGGGCCGTCCAGGTCTGGTCGATCAGCATCAGGTCGTAGGGGCTGTCGCCGAGCAGCAGCCCACTCACCGCCAGATCGGAGAGGGTGTCGCCATCGAGGGGGCCGCGCACCACGTCCACCTTCAGGTCGCGGTGCGTTGCGTTGAAGCGCCGCACCGGCTCGGCGGTGGCATCGGCGAAGGAGGCGGGCATCAGCACCCGCACCGTGAGGGGCGCCGCGGCGGCACCCGCCGCCAGGGAGAGGGGCAGCGCAAACGCCAACAGCAGACCCAGGGCAATCGCCAGCAGGGCCAGCGGCGGCGGAGCACGCCGGGGGGCCTGCGGGGAACGGGCGGCGGAACGCTGACTCAGAGCAGGCGCTCCATCAGCCGGCCCATCAGGTCGACATCGCGTTGCTGGAAGCCCGCCAGCTGATTGGGCTCGAGACCGCCCACCGTGAGGCGAGCCATCTCGTAGAGATGGCGGCTGAGGTCAAGCGCCAGGCGGCGGCTGGGGGAATCCTCGGCGGCACCGGTGATCACGGCGCCGGCGGCGAGCTTGCGCAGCCCTTCCACCAGCGGATGGCGCCGGTTCACCAGCAGCACATGGTGATCGGGCAGGCCCGGCAGCCGCTGCTCCATCAGGGCGCCCATGTCGTTGATGCGGCGCATCTGCTCCGGCAGCAGGATCAGGGCCGCAGGGGCCTCATCACCCTTGAGGGCCTGCACCTTGACGGTGACGCGGTCGTCGGAGAGCGCGGAGCGGAAGAGCTCACGCAGCTTTTCGCCGCCATCCTGGCCATCGGCGTCGGCCAGCTCGGGCTCGTTGTCCTGCAGGCTGTCGGCCAGCTCGGCGTCCACCCGCTGGAAGCTCAGCTCCCCATGGCGATGCTCGAGCCAGGGGATGAACTGGGCGTCGATCAAGGTGTCGGCCAGCAGCACCTCAGCCCCCTGGGAGCGCCAGAGGCCAAGGGCACTGGCCTGGGCCGCCTCGTTGGTGCAATAAAGGATGCGCTTGGCATCCGCCTCCGCCAGCCGGGCGCGGTAGCCGGCCAGGGTGGTGTAGGTGTCGTCGCCGGCGGCGATCGGATCGGCGCTCTCCCCTTCGCCGGCGGCGGCCGCTGTGGTGCGGAACAGCACCAGATCCGCCACCTGCTCGGCGAATTTCTCATCCTCCATCGCGCCGATCTTGATGAAGGGGGCCAGCGATTCCCAGATTTCGGCGTAGCGGGCCGGATCTTCACGGCGCAATTCCTTGAGGCGATCGCCGATCTTCTTGGCCACGAAGCCGCCGATCGAGCGCACGCGCCGGTCGGTCTGCAGGGCGCTGCGGCTGACATTGAGGGGAATGTCCGGGGAATCGAGCACGCCGCGCAGAGGAAGCAGATAGCGGGGCACCACCTCCTTGATCGAATCAGACACAAACACCTGATTGCAGTAGAGGCGAATCTCGCCGTTCTCCCAGTCCGCCCGCCCGCTGATGCGGGGGAAGAAGAGGATGCCCTGAAGTGTGTAGGGGTAATCGGTGTTGAGGTGCACCCACAGCAGCGGATCACCCTGGAAAGGATAGAGGTAACGGTAGAGCTCGATGTAGTCGTTGTCGCTCAGCTCACGCGGACTGCGACGCCAGGGTGCCTCGCGTTTGTTGACGGTTTCACCATCCAGTTGCACCGGCACCGGCAGGAAATCGCAGTAGGTGGTGATCAGGGTGCGGATGCGGGCCGGCTCGATGTACTCCAGCTCCTCCTCCATCAGGTGGAGGATCACATCGGTGCCGGGCTCGGAGCGCTCAGCGGGATTGAGGCTGAAGCGGGGCGAACCATCGCAGCTCCAGCGCACCGCCTCACTGCCCTCGCGGGCCGAAAGGCTGACGAGCTCCACCTGGCGGGCGACCATGAAGCTGGAGTAGAAGCCCAGGCCAAAATGGCCGATGATGGCGTCGCCCTCCTGCTTGTACTTCTCGAGGAATTCCTCAGCACTGGAGAAGGCCACCTGGTTGATGTAACGCTTCACCTCCTCGGCATTCATGCCGATGCCGTTGTCGGAGATGGTGAGCGTCTTGGCTTCACGGTCGATGCGGATCGCGATCTGACCCTCCGGGCCTTCGCTGCAGTCGCCGGCCATGGCCGCCATGCGCCGCTTGCTGATCGCATCCACCCCGTTGCTGACCAGCTCCCGCAGGAAGACTTCATGGCCGCTGTAAACGGCCTTCTTGATGATCGGAAAAATGTTTTCCGTATGGATCTGGATCTGTCCCTGTTCTTCCAGAACCGGCATGGCGGCAAAGTGGCGCAACGGTTGAACCCTAGGCAACAGCCCCGCGCCGCTCAACCATGCCGCAGGGGGGGTGTCCGAACCTGGCGGGCGATCAGCCGACCTTCTGCAGCTCCGGCCGCTCCTCCGGCAGGATCGCCCCGGCCACCGGGCACACCTGCAGGCAGATGCCGCAATCGATGCAGGTGTCGGCGTCGATCCAATAGAAGGGTGTGCCGCGACTGTTGGTGCCCGAGCCGGGATGGATGCAGGCCACCGGGCAGGCATCCACGCAGTCGGCCACGCCATCGCAGATTTCGGTGACGATCGTGTGGGCCATCGCTGCGCCGGGCGGAACGGCCGGATCCTAGGCAGCCAGCCACTGGGCACCGCGACAGCCACGGCTGGCCGCGATCCGCTCCGCATCGGCGGCGGAGGCGCAGGCGTCCGGGCACAGTTCCGCCGCCTGGCCGGCCGCATGCAGCTCCGCCAGGCGGGCCAGGGCCGCCCCCAGGCCCGCCTCGGCGCTGGCGGCCACCAGCCAGGGGGCGGCTGGTTCGGCAGCGCGGTTCTCTGCCCCCAGAAGCTCGCGAATCTCCTCGATGGCGAAGGCGAAACCCGTGCCGGCGCTCAGCTCCGGATCGGCACAGAAGCGTCCCACAAGGGCGTCATAACGGCCGCCGCTGGCGATGGCCACCGGTGCGTCGGCCCCCTGGCAGACCAGTTTCAGCACCAGGCCGTCGTAGAGGTCGAAGTGGGGCTGGAAGGTGGGATCCAGCTGCAGGCGCACCCCCAGCGACTCCGCCCGGGCCGCCACGCTCTCCAGGGTGCGGGCCAGGCTGTCAAGGAGCGGCAGCGGGCCCAGCCACTGCTCCAGTTGATAAAGCACCCGGGCCGGTTGGCCGCGCAGGGCCATCAGGGCCATCAGCCGTTGACGCTCCGTCGCCGAGAGGGGCAGGTCCGCCAGGGCCAGAGGGTCGAACTCGGTGAGAGCCGCCCGCACCGGGCCCCGCTGGGGGGCCGGCAACTGGCGCAACAGGGCGCTGAGCACGCCGTGGTGGCCCACCAGCAGGGTGGGCTGGTGTTCCGGCCGCAGCCCGAGGGTGGCGCAGGCGGCCAGCAGCAGGTGCATCAGCTCGGTATCGGCGGCGGCGGAGGGAACGCCGAGGAGTTCCACGCCGCTCTGCAGCTGCTCGCTCACCCGCTGGCCGCCCGCCTCCCCGATGGCGCTGCGGAAGGTGCTGCCGCAGGCCCAGAGGCGCAGGGGCCTGGGGCGATCGGCCATGCGCGTGCTGGCGGCGCGGGCGATCGAGGCGGTGAGTTCGGGCCGCAGGCCGAGCGGCTCATCCGCCACCAGCCGCACCAGTTCACGCTCCTCGATGGCGCCCCCCGCCTGCAGGGTGTCGAGCCGTTCGATCGAGGGGGGCGCCACCTCCTGATAGCCCCAGAGCCGGTAGACCTCCGCCAGGGTGTCGCTCAGACGCCGGTTGCCCTCCACCTCCCGGGGATTGAGATCGCGGACGCCGGCGGCGGGTTGCAGGGCCATGGCAGGGGCGGGAAGGGCGGCGGGGGCGGGGAACCGACGGGCCGATCCTATGGAGCGTTGGGCAGCGGGCCCATCAGGGGGAATCGGTGTCGAGCTCCGGGGCGCCGTAGCTGGCTCCCGCCAGGGGCTGGCAGCGGGCGAGGTCCGCAACGATCGCGCTGTGCAGCTGAGCTCCGCAGGCGATCAGGCGGCCATCCCCCAGGCGCAGCCGCTGGCCGTCGTAAGTGCTCACCACCCCGCCCGCCTCCTCCACCAGCACCACCGCCGCCGCCAGGTCCCACGGGGCCAGACCCCTCTCCCAGTAGCCATCGAGAGCACCGGCCGCCACCCAGGCCAGGTCCACCGCCGCGGCTCCGGCCCGTCGCACCCCGTGGCTGCGGTGGGTGAACCAGGCGAACTCGGCGTAGTTGTTGTCGAGCCGTCCGGCCCGGTCGTAGGCGAAGCCCGTGGCCAGCAGGGCATCAGCCAGCCGCTCGCAGGCGCTCACCCGCAGGCGGCTGTCGTTGCGCCAGGCCCCCTCGCCGGCGGCGGCCCAGAAGCTCTGCTGCAGGGCGGGCAGCTCCAGCGCCCCGAGCAGCGGCTCGCCGCGCCACAGCAGGCCCACGGAACAGGCGAAGACCGGAAAGCCGTGGGCGTAGTTGGTGGTGCCATCGAGCGGGTCGACGCACCACTCAAAATCGCCCTGGCCGCTGCGCCGGCCACTTTCCTCCGCCAGCACCCCAAAGGAAGGGGTCTCCTGCTCCAACACCGCCAGCACCGCCGCTTCAGCGGCCAGATCGGCCTCGGTGACGAGGTTGCCGGCGCTGCCCTTGCTGCGCACGTTCTCCAGCTGGCCGAACAGACGCCGCAGTGGTTCGGCGCCGGCGGCGGCCGCCCGCCGGGCCACCTCCGCCAGGTGCAGCAGCTCCCCCTGCGGCAGCCCGGCACCGCGTCGAGCCGCGGCGGAAAGGGAAAGCTCGCTCATTCCTCGTCGAGCGGCAGACCGGCCCGCACCGCGCCCCGGCCGAAATGGCGGCCGAACTGGAGCTCGTACACCTCATCCTCATCCTGGGTTTCCACCTCCAACGGACCGATGGCCCGCGCCACGCAGAGCAGTCCGTAGCCGCGGCTGCGCAGCTCGCGGGAGAGGCCGAGAGCTTCGCGATGGTCGATGTCGCCGGCCAGCACCCGCACGGCGCAGGCGGTGCAGCAGCCGTTGCGGCAACTGAAGGGCAGGGGATCACCCTGGCGCTCGAAGCTGCGCAGGATGTACTCCCCCTCGGGAACGTCGTGGCGGATCAGCCGTCCGGCCTGGCGCCAGTGCACGGTGATCGGAAAGCTGCAGGTCATGGTGGCCGGAATGGGGGGCGGCGGAGGAAGCTGCCTGCTACATTGCCACGGGCCTTGATTCCTCCTGCGGAGAGGTGGCCGAGTGGTCGAAGGCGCAGCACTGGAAATGCTGTATAGGGGCAACTCTATCGAGGGTTCGAATCCCTCCCTCTCCGTTCCTTTCCAGCCCCGTCAGGGGCTTTTTCATGGCCCAGCCGCTCACCTCCAGCGGCGGCTCGCTGGGTTGGCAAGGGGGGGTGGGGTGAGCTTCAGCCGAAGCGACCGCTGACGTAATCGAGGGTGGCCTGCTGGCCGGGAGCGTTGAAAATCTTTTCGGTTTCGCTGTACTCCACCAGGTAGCCCAGTTTGCCGGTGCCACCCTCCACGGCCTCGGCATTGAAAAAAGCGGTCATGTCGGCCACGCGCACCGCCTGCTGCATGTTGTGGGTGACGATGATGATCGTGTAGCTGCGTTTCAGCTCGTGCATCGTCTCCTCGATCTTCAGGGTGGAGATCGGATCGAGGGCGGAGCAGGGTTCATCCATCAGGATCACCTCCGGCTCGGTGGCGATGGCGCGGGCGATGCAGAGGCGCTGCTGCTGGCCACCGGAGAGGGCCAGTCCGCTCTCCTGCAGTTTGTCCTTGCACTCCTCCCACACGGCGGCCTTGCGCAGCGAGCGCTCCACCAGCTCATCCATGTCGCCGCGGAAGCCGTTGATGCGGGCGCCGAAGGCGATGTTTTCGTAGATCGTCTTCGGGAAGGGGTTGGGTTTCTGGAACACCATGCCGATGCGCCGCCGCACCTCGACCGGATCCACCTTCGGTTGGTAGAGATCCTGACCATCGAACAAAACTCTCCCCTTTAGCTTGCAGCCTGGAATCAGGTCGTTCATCCGGTTCAGGCCTCGCAGCACTGTGCTTTTGCCACATCCCGATGGGCCGATAAAGGCGGTCACCCGGCCACGGGGGATATCCATGAAAACGCCGCGCACGGCCTCAAAGCTTCCATAGGAAATTGTGACATCCTGCAGTGACATGCAGACGTCGTTTGCAACAGATGTGCTGGAGGAGGCGGTGGAAGTGGTCATGGCAAAAGTTGTGGGACGAGCTTGACAATGAAGGAATCAGGTTCTCCCGGCGGAGCCGAGCCAGCGGGCCAGAAGATTGGCTCCCAGGATCATAAGCACCAGAACAAATGAGGCCGCCCAGGCAAGCTCGTTCTGGGCTTCGTAAGGCATGATCGCAAAGTTGAAGATCAACACCGACATCGTGGCGATAGGGTTGAAGACACCCTCTGACCAGAATGGAGAGAACAAAGCGGTAAAAATGAGTGGAGCGGTCTCGCCGGCGGCGCGGGCGATAGCAAGAACAACACCAGTCGCAATCGGGGTGAGGGCTGCGGGAAGAACCACGCGAGTCACCGTTACAAAACGGGAAGCCCCAACCCCAAAGGAGCCCCAGCGCATTTCTTGGGGGACAAGCTTGAGTCCTTCCTCGGTGGTTTTGATGACCGTAGGCAACATGAGGACTGCGAGGGCAATACCGCCCGCCATGGCACTATAGCTCTGACCAAAGAATACCCGGGTGGAAACGATGATGCCATAGATGAACACACCACAAACGATTGAGGGGACACCCGCCAAGACATCGTTGCCGAAGCGTACAAAGGGTGCGAACCAGCCTCGACCAGAATATTCGCTGAGATAGATACCGCCGCCCACACCCACTGGGATGGCAATCAGCGAGGCGAGTAAAGTCACAACAACAGTCCCGATGATCGCGTTACCGATGCCGCCGCCGCTCATTCCGGGGGCTGGAGGCAGTTGCGTGAGCAGCTGGAGATTGAGAAGCTTGCCCCCTTGAACGAGAACATAGACAAGAACCAATAGCAGTGGCAGCACCGCCAGCGACGCAAAAAAGCCGGCGACGGA
>JBIKTO010000362.1:0-3353 GCA_044348065.1 Cyanobium sp. | reverse complement strand
AACGCGGTGATCTGCAGTGTCATGCCCGCAGTTATGGCCGCTGCTGCCAGTGGTTCCTAGCCTTCGGCCAGGCTCCCCGTTCAGGAGCGCCGCATGGCTCCGGGTCCGCGGTTTTCCCTTCGCACGCTGTCGAGACGCCGGTTCCTGGCTGCCATCGCCGGCGGGGCTGGAGCCACCGCCTCAGCGAGGTGGGGCCCGGATCTTCGCCCTTCCCACACCCCCAACCAGCATCGCCCCAACCCCCGCATGACCCCCTCAGACAGCCCCGCGCCGGCCGAGATCAACGGCGTGCTGATGCAGGCCTTCCACTGGTACATCCCGGCGGATGGCGGCCATTGGCGGCGCCTGGAGCAGCAGGCTCCCGCCCTGGCCCAGGCCGGCATCACGGCCCTGTGGCTGCCGCCGGCCGGTAAGGGCCTGGCCGGCAGTCAGGACGTGGGCTACGGCATCTACGACCCCTTTGACCTGGGCGAGTTCGATCAGCGCGGCACGGTGGCCACCAAGTACGGCACCAGGGCGGAATACCTGGCCGCCACGGGCGCCTGCCGCGCCGCGGGCATCCAGGTGATCGCCGATGCGGTGTTCAACCACCTGATGGGTGCCGACGCCGAGGAGGACTTCAACGCCACCCCCCACGACCCCCACAACCGCTTCCACGCCATGGGCGAGCAGCGGCGGATCCGCGGCTGGACCCACTACAGCTACCCCGCCCGCGCCGGCGCCCACTCGGCGATGCAGTGGCACTGGTGGCACTTCGACGCCGTGGATTACAACAGCCTCGAGCCCGGCCTGCAGGCGGTGTGGCGGATCGAGGGCAAGGCCTTCGACGACGACGTGGACCTGGAGCGCGGCAACTACGACTACCTGATGGGTTGCGATCTGGACATCGACCACCCCGAGGTGCGCGATGCCCTCAAGCACTGGGGCACCTGGATGCTCGACACGGTGGGCGTGGACGGCTTCCGGCTCGACGCCATCAAGCACATCAGTGGCGACTTCTTCCCCGACTGGATCGCCCACGTGGAGAGCCACGCTGGCCGGGAACTGTTCGTGGTGGGTGAGTACTGGACCTACAACCTCGACACCCTGCTCTGGTACGCCTCCCGCACGAACGGGCACGTGCATCTGTTCGACGCGCCGCTGCACCACAACTTCCACCTGGCCAGCCGGGCCGGCTCGAGCTACGACCTGGGCCGCCTGCTGGACGGCACCCTGATGCGCCACCTGCCCCAGCTGGCGGTGACGCTGGTGGAGAACCACGACACCCAGCCCCTGCAGGCTCTGGAGTCAGTGGTGGAACCCTGGTTCAAACCCCTGGCCTATGCCTTCATCCTGCTGCGGCGTGAGGGCTACCCCTGTGTGTTCCTGCCCGACTACGAGGGGGCCCAATACCGCGACCGGGGCCGCGACGGCCAGCAGCACGATGTGAACCTGGTGAGCCACCGCTGGATCCTCGATCGCCTGCTGGCTGCCCGCCGCGACCACGCCTACGGCGAGCAGCGCGACTGGCTCGATCACCCCAACTGCATCGGCTGGACCCGCGCCGGCAGCCCGGCCCATCCCAGCGGCCTGGCAGTGCTGATGAGCAATGGCGACGAGGGGTCGAAGTGGATGGCCACCGGCAAGGCCAACGCCAGCTTTACCGACATCACCGAGCACCGCAGCGAGGTGATCCGCACCAACGAGCACGGCTGGGCCGAGTTCCGCTGTCCGGCCGGTTCGCTTTCGGTGTGGGTGGAAACCGCCGCCTGAAACGGGGCGATCCGCTGCTGCCTACGCTGCAGCGGAATGCTCCCGGCCGTGCCGGCCCGCCGCGTGACCGTGCCTGAAGCCCGCCCCGAGGTGGAGAGCCTGCAGGCCTACAGCGCGCCGCTGGAGGGCCGGCGCGGCCTGCTCCGCCTTGACTTCAACGAGAACACAGTGGGTCCGAGCCCCCGGGTGCTGAAGGCGCTGCGGGCGATTCCCGCCGAGCAGATCGCCATCTACCCGGAGTACGACGGCTTGCGCGAGGCGGTGGTGGCCAACCTCAGCGCCGCAGGCCTGCGCCAGCCCCTGCAGCCAGACCAGATCGGCCTGTTCAACGGCGTGGATGCGGCCATCCACGCCATCTTTCATGCCTATGGCGACCGGGGCGACACCCTGCTCACCACCTGCCCCACCTTCGGCTATTACACCCCCTGTGCCCAGATGCAGGGCATGGCGATCGAGGCGATTCCCTACCGGTTGCCGGATTTCGCCTTTCCGCTCGAGGAGATCCGCGCTGCTCTCCAGGGCCGGCCGCGCCTTCTGTTGATCTGCAATCCCAACAACCCCACCGGCACTCGCCTGGCGCCCGAGCCCATCCTCGAGCTGGCGGCTGCGGCGCCCCAAACCCTGGTGGTGGTGGATGAGCTGTATGAGGCCTTCACCGGCGACAGCGTGTTGCCCATGGCCGATTTCAGTGCCACTGCCAACCTGGTAGTGCTGCGCTCCCTGGCCAAGACCGCCGGGCTCGCGGGGCTGCGCATCGGCTTCGCCATAGGCGCGGCGCCGGTGGTTGATCGCATCAGCCGGGTCACCGGCCCTTACGACATCAACAGCTTTGCGGTGACCGCCGCCCATGCAGCCCTGGCGGATCAGGCCTACACCGATGCCTATGTGGCCGAGGTGCGGCGGGCCCGCCACTGGCTTGTGCAGCAGTTGCAGGCGGCCGGTGTGCGCCACCATGCCGGCGGCGGCAACTACCTGCTGATCTGGCCTGAGTGTCCTGTGGCGGAGA
This sequence comes from Cyanobium sp., assembly GCA_044348065.1. Classification (GTDB taxonomy): domain Bacteria; phylum Cyanobacteriota; class Cyanobacteriia; order PCC-6307; family Cyanobiaceae; genus Cyanobium. The sequence goes on along the minus strand of JBIKTO010000362.1, from coordinate 595 downwards.
TGGAGGGGCGTCTCCGAGCGGCCGGCATTCTCGTGCGTTCGATGGCGAGCAAGCCGCTGATCGATGGTTCGCTGCGGGTGAGCATCGGCACCTCAGAGCAGATGGAGCGCTTCTGGCAGGCCTGCCGGGAGGTTATGGCTGCCCCACCCTGATCCTGGGTGCGTGGCGGCCTCAGCGCATCACCTTGATCACCGGGCCCTCGGCGAGGCTGCCGGGCAGGTTGATGCGGCTGCCGGCGCGCTGCACCGGTGTGCCGGCCATGGCGTCCAGGAAGGGCTGCACGCTGCCCTGGTCGCAGTTGGCCGGGGTGGAGCCACTCACGTACTGCACCGGGATCACCACCCGGGGCTGCAGCTCGCGAACCAGCTCGGCCGCCTCGCGGCCGTCGTACACCTTGGCGCCGCCGCCCACACCGATGATCAGCACATCCGGGCGGCCGAGCAGCACCTTGTCGGCCGGGCTGATGGGGGCGGCGGTGCCGCCCAGGTGGGCGAAGTTCAGGCCTCCCTGGCGCCAGCGCCAGATCGTGGCCTGGCCGAAGCGGCGGCCGCCCACCCGGTCGTGGGGTCCGCCGATCCCCTCGAAGCGCAGGCTG
>JBIKTO010000361.1:0-3355 GCA_044348065.1 Cyanobium sp. | reverse complement strand
AGGGCGAACAGGAGGCGCTGCAGCAGCTCCATCGATCGGTGGCGGCCGGCGGGGTGAATCTCTATCACAATGGGACCAACCCGTGTCAGGGCTGCGATGGCGCGAGTTCCTTCCGTTTCCCTGCCGACGGTGGCCCTGCTCCTGGCCCTGGTGGTGGCCGACGGCCGCGGCGGCTGGGCGGCCGATTCCGCCACCGTGCAGGAGATCCTCGATGGCCGGGAGCTGTATATCAATCAGAAGCAGGCGGCGCCGAAGGATCGGGCCTCGGCGCCCCAGACGGTGAGCACCGGCAACAGCCGCGGCCAGCTGGCCTTCAGCAGCGGCGCCGCCGGCCGCATCAACCGCTTCTCCCTGCTGCGCCTCGGCTCCAGTTGCTTCCTGGTGGACAAGGGCCAGATCCTGGTGTCCGGCAAGCAGAACGGCTGCACCCGTTCCGCCCGCCTCAGCGTGCGCGGCACCAACTACCTGATCGACGTGCAGGAGGACGGCACGGCCGAGCTCTCGGTGCTGGAGGGCAGCGTGGATGTGGAACCGCTCCAGGAGGGCGAGCCCACCGGCAAGCCCGCCACCTCGGTGACGGCGGGCCAGAAGGTGAAGCTTTCGGCCGAGGGCGTGATCCTCACCCTGCTGAGCCTCAGCTCCGGCGATTACAACGCCATCTTCAGCGGCCCGCTGTTCAGTGGCTTCCGCAGCCCCCTGCCCGGTTTCGCGGCCCTGGAGAGCTACATCCGCTCCTCCGTCCCCGGCGTGTCGCTGCCCGTGGTGCCGCCCATGCCCTCCCTGCCCTCCCTGCCCTCGCTGCCCTCCTTCCCCCGCTTCGGCCTCTTCTGAGCGGCCGCCCGTGCCCTGAATGGCCCTTCCCTTCCCGCGCCCAGGCCGCACCGTTGTTCTGGCGGCCCTGACCGCCGCCATCAGCCTGTGGATGGGCGGCACCGCCGGTTGGCCGGGACCGCGCTGGCGGGTGTGGGAGCGGAATCTGGAGCAGCAACTGCTGCTCTGGCGCGGGCCGCGCCGCCCGCCGGCGGCGGTGCTGGTGGTGCCCATCGACGACGCCAGCCTGCAGCAGGCGGCCTGGTTTTCCCGCAGCCCCAACCAGCCGGCCTGGACCCGCGGCACCGACACCCTGCCCTGGCCGCGGGCGGCCTATGGGGAGCTGAGCCGCCGCTTGTTGGCGGCCGGCGCCCGGGCGGTGGCGATCAACGTGGTGTTTGAGGGCCCCAGCGCCGAGGGGGCGGCGGACGACGAAGCCTTCCGTGGCTTCCTGGCCGGGGCGCGGGGCCGGGTGGCCCTCGCCGCCGAGATGCTGGAGCCGGAGGATTCCCGCGGCGCCGGCGGCCTCACCCTGGTGTTGCCGGAGCCGTTCCTGCCGGCGATCGGCGGGCGGGCGGCGGTGGGGCTGAGCAACAGCCTGGCGGCCGTTCCCGGCGAGCCGCTGCGCCATCCCGAGGCCTATGCCAGCGGTCTGTTGCGGGCCCAGGGGGTGGAGAGCCCGCCGGCCCTGTCCACCACCCTGCTGCGGCTGGCCGGCCGGCCATCCCGCCAGGCCGATGCCCGCGCCGGCCTGAATGTCTACGGACCGGAGGGCAGCTTCAGCCGGCTGCCCGCCTGGGAGGTGCTCGATCCCCAGCGCTGGCGGAACCAGCCGCTGCGACCGCGCCTCCAGAACGCCGTGGTGGTGCTCGGCCCTGTGGAGGGGGGGCGCCACGCCACCGCCTTCGGGCCCCTCTCCGGTCTGGAGCTGCTGGCCACCGCCACCGCCAACTCCCTGCAGGGCGACGGCCTGCTGCCCTGGCCCGAATCCTCACCCCGCCGCGCCCTGGTGGCGTTGCTGCCCCTGCTGCTGGCCGGTGGCCTGGCCCTGGCGCGCCGCCCCCTGGTCTGGCGGCTCGGGGTGCTGGCGGCGGCCCTGGCGCTGCAGCTGCTGGCCGCGGTGCTGGCCCTGCAGCTGGCCCATCGCTGGCTTCCCCTGCTGGCGCCCGCCAGCGGCCTGGTGCTGCTCGCCCTGCTCCATGGCGGCAACGCCTACCTGCTGGAGGGGCGGGAGCGCCGCCGGCTGCGCCAGACCTTCGAGCGCTACGTGGCCCCCAGCGTGGTGGCGGAGATCCTGGCCGACCCGGAATCGGCGCGGGGCATCCTGCGCGGCCGGGTTCTGGAGGTGACGGTGCTCTTCTCCGATCTGAAGGGCTTCACCGACCTCACGCGCCGCCGCAGCGTCGCCGGCGAGAGCGAGCGGCACATGCGCCAGCTCAATGTGTACCTGGGGGCGATGGTGGCGGTGATCAGCGCCCATGGCGGCACGATCGACAAGTTCATCGGCGATGCGGTGATGGCGGTGTTCGGCTCGCCGCTGGGGCGGGGGCCGCGTCAGGAGGCGGAGGCGGCGGTGCGCTGCGCCCTGGCGATGGGGGAGCGGCTGGCCCAGCTCAATGAGGAGTGGGCGAAGGAGGGGGAGGAGGAGGAGGAGCCGCTGGCCAGCGGCGTCGGCCTGGCGAGCGGGCCGGTGGTGGCGGGTCAGATCGGCAGCCCCCAGCGGCTGGAGTTCACGGTGATCGGCGACACGGTGAACCGGGCCAGCCGCATGGAGGGGCTCACCCGCGCGCTGGTGGCGCCGCTCTGCCTGGATGGCGCCACCGCCCAGCTGCTGGAGGGCTGCGGTGCGATCGCCCTGCGCAGCCTCGGCCCGCAGGCCGTGAAGGGGCTGGGGGAGATCGAGGTGTTCACCGCCACCAGCCCCGCCGCCGCCGGCCCCGATGGGAACATGGGTCCGCCGCCCCGGCCGCTTCCGCCGTCATGACCGCCGCCTCCCCCTCGGGCCCCCGCCCCCGCTCCGGCGCCGAGATCCGCGAGGCGTTCCTGCGCTTCTACGAGGGCCTGGGCCACCGGCGCATGGCCAGCGCCTCCCTGGTGCCCGACGACCCGACGGTGCTGCTGACGATCGCCGGCATGCTGCCGTTCAAGCCGGTGTTTCTGGGCCAGGCGGAGCGGCCGGCGGCACGGGCGACGAGCAGCCAGAAGTGCATCCGCACCAACGACATCGAGAACGTGGGCCGCACGGCGCGGCACCACACCTATTTCGAGATGCTCGGCAATTTCTCGTTCGGTGATTATTTCAAGGCCGAGGCGATCGCCTGGGCCTGGCAGCTGAGCACCGAGGTGTTCGGCCTCAGTCCCGCCAGCCTGGTGGTGAGCGTGTTCCGGGAGGACGACGAGGCCGAGGCGATCTGGCGCGATGCGGTGGGTGTGAATCCGAAGCGGATCGTGCGCATGGATGAGGCCGACAACTTCTGGGCTTCGGGACCCACCGGCCCCTGCGGCCCCTGCTCGGAGATCTACTACGACTTCAAGCCAGAACTGG
>JBIKTO010000360.1:0-3384 GCA_044348065.1 Cyanobium sp. | reverse complement strand
TGCCGGCGGAGCTGCGCTTCGACGTGAACTATCTCGGGGGGGTGACGCCCACGATCGGCATGAACTTCTCCCGCCCCGGCGCCCAGGTGGTGGGCCAGTACTACAACTTCATCCACCTGGGCCGCCACGGTTACCGCCACCGCATGCAGGCCCTGGAGGCGATCGCCTGCCACCTGGCCGATGGCATCGCCGCGATCGCGCCCCTGGGGCTGGTCAGCCACCCCCGCGGCCAGCTGCCGGTGTTCTGCGTGGAGCTGGGGCCGGAGCCGCGCCACTGGAGCGTGTATCACCTGGCCGACAAACTGCGGGAGCGGGGCTGGCTGGTGCCCGCCTACACCCTGCCGCCGGACCAGCAGCAGCGCTCGGTGCTGCGCTTCGTGGTGCGCTCGGGTTTCACCCGACCCCTGGCCGATGAACTGCTGGCGGACATCGAGCGGGACGTGGCCTGGTTCGAGGGCCTGCGGGCGCCGATGCCCGAGCCGATGACCCGCACCGCCTTCCGCCACTGAGGGGGCCAGGGCCTGGCTGGATCGGCGCTCAGTCGGGCAGTCGCCAGGGGTTGAGGCCCAGGTCGGCGCCGATGCGGTGGGCGCAGGCGAAGCCGCTGAAGGCCACGGCGTTGAGCCCCTGGCCGGGGAAGCAGGAATCACCCACGGCGTAGAGGCCGCGCACGCCGGTGCGGTTGAAGGGCATCGGCAGCAGGCCGGGCAGGCTGCGGGCGGGGATGGGTCCGTAGCTGCCGGCGAAGCGGCCGAGAAAGCGGCGGTGGCTGCGCGGTGTGCCCACCTCCCGATGGGTGATCGCCCCGGCCAGGCCGGGCAGGATCGCCTCGAGGCGGGCGATCAGCCGATCGGCGTCCGAGCGCTTCCTGGCCCGGTACTGGGTCGGCGAAAGCCCCCGCCAGGCTTCCATCGACGATGGAGTGAAGGTGTGCACGATGTGGTGGCCGGCGGGCGCCAGGGAGGGATCAAGCAGGCTGGGCATCGACACGAACACCGTGCCCTGTTCCGCTTCCATGTCCTGCCAGCGCTCCAGCAGCAGGTGGTGCACATGGCTGCCCGGCGGGATCACCTCGGCCTTCACCCCCAGATGCAGGGAGAGGAAGGAGGGGGAGGGCCGGTAGCGACGGCGCCAGGCGGCCTCCGCCGGCGGGGTGTGGGCGGCGTCCACCAGGGTGGTGGCGGGGGAGCCGTCGCCGGCGAAGGTGTCCCAGCGGGTGGCGTTGCTCACCACCCGGCGGGCGTGGATCGTTTCCCCGCTGGCGAGCCTCACCCCCACCGCCCGGGCATCACCCCCCTGTCCCTCGATCAGCACCTCGCTGACCCGGGCCCGGTAGCGGATGGCGCCGCCGTGGGCCTCCAGGCCCGCCACCAGCTTCTCGGCGATCACACCCACACCGCCCCGCGGGTAGTTGATGCCCCCGGCGTGGCGATCGGAGAACACCATGCCGGCGTTGATCATCGGCGTGCGATCCGCCGGCATCACCGACCAACAGAAGCACTCCATGTCGATGAAGCGGAGCAGCTGGGGATCGCGGATGTGGCGGCGCGCCACCGCTCCGGCGTTCACCGGCAGCCAGCGGGCCAGCCCCAGGCAGGCCCCAGGCGCGCGGAAGAACACCTTCGCCAGGTAGGCCGGATCCTCCAGCGAGAGGAGCGGCATCGCATCGAGGCAGCGGAACACGCTCCAGCAGGTGTCGTAGAAGGCGCGGATGCCGCGGGCCTCGTGGGGAAAGAGGGCGGTGAGGTCGGCGAGAAAGCGGTCGTAGTCGCGATCCACCGCCACCTTCAGGCCGCCGGGCAGGTGGTATTCGAGCTGGGCTGGATCGGGGATCGTGCTGCAGTGCTGCCCCACATCCGCCAGGGCTCGGGTGAGCAGGTTGGTGTGCCCCTTCTCGCCGAAGCCGAAGATCATTGAGGCGCCCACATCGAAGGTGTAGCCCCCGCGCCGGAAGCTGCCGCCGCTGCCGCCGGGAATCAGATAGCGCTCCAGCACCAGCACCTTCGCCCCCTTGGCCGCCAGCTGGCTGGCGGTCACCAGGCCGCCGATGCCCGATCCCACCACGATCACATCCCATGGGGTGCCCTCGGCGAGGCTGGCGGCGGGCCGGGCGGGGAGAGTGGCGGTCACCGTGGCTCAGCAGGCTGGGGCGACCCTAGGAGGTGGGGGGGTGGCGAGCGGCTGGGGGGTGGGGCTCCGGCATGCTGGGATCTGCGCTCACCGGCCGCCGTGACCACGTCGTCCTCCGCCTTCTCCACCCTCAGCCTCGACCAGGACCTGCAGGCGCGTCTGATCGACGCCGCCGGGCGGCAGGGGCTGAGCCTGAGCAGCCTCTGCGAGCGGTGGCTGCTGGAGGAGCTGGAGCGCCATGAGCACGCCCACGGGGTGGATGCGGCGGGTCGCTGCTCCGTGCGCACCGGTCTGTGCACCAGCGGGCCTGTGCCCCTGCCGTTGCAGCAGTGAGCCCCTCGTCCTAGGTGGCGGGCAGCGCCGCCGCCAGTTCAGCAAGCTCCGGGCTGTCCTGGGCGGGATCGGATTGGGTGATCACCGCGAAGCCATCGAGCCGGTGCGGCCCGAAGGTGCGCAGGAAGGGCACATCGGCCGCATCGCGGCCGCGGCCGATCAGCACCCGCCCCACCCGGGGCACGTTGTGGCGGGCGTCGAACACGTACCAGCGGTCCTCCAGCCAGGCCTCGAACCAGGCGGAGAAATCGAGCGTCGGCTCCCCCGGATCGGGCACGTCCTGGCTGAGGTACCCGCTGCAGTATCGGGCCGGGATGTTGAGGGCGCGGCAGAGGGCGATCGCCAGGTGGGCGTAATCGCGGCAGACGCCCCGGCCCTCCCGCAGGGCGTCGGCGGCGGTGTGATCGGGGGAGGCGGCGCTGCCGTCGTAGGCGATGCGGCCGTGCACCCAGTCGCAGATGGCCTGCACCTGGGGCCAGCCCGGTGGCAGCTGGCCGAACTCTCTCCAGGCCAGGTCCACCAGGGCGTCGCTGTCGCAGTAGCGGCTGGGGTTGAGGAAGCGATAGCTCTCGATCGGCAGGGCCACCACGCTGCAGGCGCGGGCCAGGGGCACCACCAGATCGGGCAGGCCGCTGTCGTGCAGGGTGGCCTCATAGCGCAGGGTGGTGGGGCCGGCGGCCGCCAGGAAGCGGCACCAGCGGTTGCCGTCCTGGTCCACCAGCACCTCGGTGGTGCGCTCGGGCCCCAGCCGCAGCCATTCCGGGCCGCTCAGGTCGTCGCGGCGGCTGCTGTGGGGATGAACCAGCGCCAGGGTGGGCGTGGGGGAGGGGCAGTGCAGGGTGATCTCGCAGCCGAGGCGGATCTTCATCGGGGGGAGGGGGGCTGGGAGAGCGAGGGGCGAACGGTCGGATTGTGGCCGGG
>JBIKTO010000177.1:0-5792 GCA_044348065.1 Cyanobium sp. | reverse complement strand
TCCTGGTCGCTTCGACCGGCAGGTGGGTGTGGACGCCCCGGATATCAAGGGACGGCTCTCGATCCTGCAGGTTCACAGCCGCAACAAGGTGCTGGCCGAAGGGGTGAGCCTTGAGGCGATCGCCCGCCGCACTCCGGGCTTCACCGGCGCCGATCTCGCCAATCTTCTCAATGAGGCCGCGATCCTCACCGCCCGCCGCCGCAAGGAGGCCATCACCCTGGCGGAAATCGACGATGCGGTGGATCGTGTGATCGCGGGCATGGAGGGCAAGCCGCTCACCGATGGTCGCAGCAAACGACTGATCGCCTACCACGAAGTGGGCCATGCCCTGGTGGGCACGCTGGTCAAACAGCATGACCCGGTTCAGAAGGTCACCCTGATTCCGCGCGGCCAGGCCCAGGGCCTCACCTGGTTCGCCCCGGATGAGGAGCAGATGCTGGTGAGTAAGTCCCAGCTGCGGGCGCGCATCATGGGAGCTCTGGGAGGTCGCGCCGCCGAAGACGTGGTGTTCGGCCATGCCGAGGTCACCACCGGTGCTGGCGGCGACATCCAACAGGTGGCGTCAATGGCTCGCCAGATGGTCACCCGCTTCGGCATGAGTGATCTGGGTCCCCTGTCGCTGGAAGCCGGCAACCAGGAGGTTTTCCTCGGCCGTGACCTGATGACCCGCAGCGATGTGTCGGACGCGATCGCCAGTCGCATCGATGAAGCTGTCCGCCAGATCGTGCAGAGCTGCTACCGCGATACGGTGGCCCTGGTGGACCAGCACCGCGACTGCATGGACCGTGTGGTTGAGTTGCTGATCGAGAAGGAAACGCTCGATGGCGATGAATTCCGCTCCCTCGTGGCGGAATTCGCCACCATCCCGGACAAGGAGCGGTTCTCCCCCCTGCTGCAGCCAGCAACCCCCTGATCCGCACTTGCTGAATCGCTCAGCAGATCTAGATCTGCTGAGCGATTCAGCTCAACCCACGGCAAAAGAGGCCATTCCTTGTAAAAGGACTGGCCTTTTTTTTGCTGGTGCCATCGTGGCGGAGGCTCAGACCGAGCGAACCGAGCGCTTTTCAATCACCTTGTCGATCAGGCCATAGCTCACGGCTTCGCCGGGTGACATGAAGAAATCCCGGTCGGTGTCCTCCTCAATTCGGCTGAGGGGCTGGCCGGTGCGATCGGCGAGCTCCTGGTTGAGTTTCTTTTTGAGGTAGAGAATCTCATCCGCCTGAATGCGAATGTCGCTGGCCTGACCGCGGGCACCGCCCAGGGGCTGGTGGATCATGATCCGGGAGTGGGTGAGGCTGCTGCGCTTGCCGGGCGCGCCGGCGCCAAGCAGGAATGCACCCATCGAGGCGGCCAGACCTACACACACCGTCTGCACGTCGGGCTTGACGTGCTGCATGGTGTCAAAGATGCCAAGGCCGTCGTAGACCGAGCCGCCGGGGGAGTTGATGTACAGGAAGATGTCCTTGTCAGGATCCTCCGCCTCCAGGAACAGCAGCTGCGCCACCACCCGGTTCGCCGATTCGGCGGTGACGGGTTCGCCGAGGAAGATGATTCGCTCGCGCAGCAGGCGCGAGTAGATGTCGAACGCCCTCTCGCCACGCCCCGACTCTTCGATCACAATCGGGATCATCGGCACGGCGTTGGCAGTCACTGGAGCTGATCCTACCGAGAGGGAGCGCCGGCTCGGGTCTGCGGGGGCGGCGCTAAGGTCGGGTCTTCTGCAGGAAGCATCGCGTGGGCAGCGCTCTCACCGTCTCCGACAGCAAGAGGGCCTTCCACGCGGCCTTCCCGCATGTGATCAGCCCCCTTTACAGGCGGATGGTCGACGAACTGCTGGTGGAGCTCCACCTCCTCAGCCGCCAGAAGGGCTTCCGCATCGACCCCCTGTTCGCCGTCGGCCTGGTGCAGGTGTTTGATGGCTTCGCGCGGGGCTACCGCCCGGACCAGCACCGCGAAGCACTTCTTGAGGCCCTCTGTTCCGCCTCCGGTTTCCAGGCCGACCAGCTCCGTTCCCTGCGGGATGGGGCGGTGGCCGCCATGGCCGAGGTGGGGGTGGAGACGGTGCAGGCGTGGATCGAACGGCAGGGGGAGGGGGCACCCGAACCGCTCGCCCGGGCCCTGGCCGAGATCCGTCGCCCCGATTTCCATTATTCCCGCCTGATGGCGGTGGGCCTGCTGAGCCTGCTGGAGCAGGCCCGGGGGGCCGACGCGATGGACCCCCAGGAGCTGCGCCGCTACGCCCACGAGCTCGGCGAGGCGATGGGCCTGATGAAGGACCGCCTCGACAAGGACCTCAATCTCTACGCCACCAACCTCGAGAAGATGGCCCAGGCGGTGGAGCTGATGGAGGAAACGGTGGCCGCCGATCGGCGGCGCCGGGAACGGCGCGAGGAGAGGGTCAGCGGCGCACCTGAAGGCGTCCCCTCAGCTGGCTGACCGGCTGGGGCCCTGCCGTTCCGGCGGGGGGGGCTGCCTCCAGCCACAGCTGATCGGCTTGGCGCACCACCGGCGGCAGGAGGGGTGGGAGCAACCCCAGATCGTTGAGAGCCACGGGGCGGGCCCTCACCCGAAGCTGCTGGCGCCCCGGCCGCAGGGTTTCGGCCCCCATCGGCGCCGACGGAGGCGGCGGGGTGCCAAGGAAGAACACCACCCGGGCACTGCCATCGGCGGCCTGAAGCCAGCGCCAGCCCCCCACCACGGTGCCGTCCTCCCGCAGCCAATCCACCGCCTGGGAGGGATCGGCCCGCGGGGCCTCGCGCAGCTTCTGCTTGCGGAGCGACTCCGCCAGATCCTTCAGCAGTGACTTCCACGCCGACCGCTCGCTGCCCAGCTCCAGCTCCAGCTCCAGACCGGCCTGGAACGCACCCCGCTCCAGGGGGCGCAGGCGCAGGCGGAAAGGGCTGCGGCTCACCAGCTCCTGGCGGGCCGGATTGAGGTCGTAGACCTGGCCGAGGGGATCGCGGATCAGCTGGCGGGAGAGCAGGCCCCGCAGCAGTGGTGCCAGCGAATCTCCTTCGATCTCCAGCAGGCGGTCGGCGGGCAGGGGGGGCAGCAGCGGCACATCCGTGGCCACCGCCGGCGCCGCCAGGGGGAGCAGCACTCCCTCCACCGAAGCCGCCTCCCCCTGCCAGCGCAGGCCAAGCGGGTCGATCTCCAGCACCAGGCACCCCTCCTGGAAGTGCTGCAGCAGCGGAGCCAGGGGTCCGACGATCACCGCCAGGGCCGTTGGATCCCAGAACACGGCCTGCTCGCGACGCAGCCGCTCCGCACAGCGTCCCTGCAAACCGAGGCTGCGGCGTTGGCGCGGCAGCAGGCGGTCCTGCAGCAGGCGCAGGGACAGGGCATCCGGCGCCACCACCACCAGGTCATCGATCCGCAGGGCATGGGCGGGCAGGCTGGAGGGCGGGCCGGAGAGGGGGCCGCTGGCACGCAGGGCGAGGTAGGGCGGCATGTCTGTATGGATGCTCCAGAACTGCCACCAGGGGCGGCGCTGGCTTCGCCAGAGGGAGTCGGCCAGTCCACCGGGCAGCCTCTCCCGCCAGAGGGTCGGGACCGGTCGGTTGGGGGAGGAGGGAAAACTCTGCAGCAGGGTGGCGGCGCTGAGCAGCTTCTCCAGACCCTGGGCCTCCGGCCGGGGCCAGCGCCACAGTCCCCCCAGCGGACACGCCAGCAGCAGGGCGATCGTGACGGCGGTGAGGGGCAGGGGCGGTCGCGGGGGGGCGACCCTCAGACGCGGGAGGGTCAGACGGGGCAGGGAGATCCGACTCATGCGAGGACCTGATCGGCCTGACCGTAGAGCGTGGTGCGCTGGCGCACCGGTCGCCCCAGGGAGCGGGCGGCGGCCCGCAGGGCCTGCGGCGTCTGGGCCGTGCCGCCGATGGCGCCGGCCATGGTGGTGATGTGTTCCTCCATCAGGGTGCCCCCCAGATCGTCGCAACCCCAGCGCAGGGCCTCCGCCGCCACCGGCAGGGTGAGCTTCACCCAGCTGGGCTGGTGATGGGGGAAGGCCGGTCCGAGCAGCAGCCGCGCCTGGGCGGTCAGGCGCAGCATGGCGATGGGGTCGGGCTGGTCGCGGCCGACGCGGGCGCGCAGGGGAGCTGGAGCGGCGGCGCCGACAAACGGGAGCAACACAAACTCCGAGAAGCCCGGCTCGCCGGAGGCGCGGGCTCGGCGCTGCAGGGCCAGCAGGGTGAGCAGGTGGGCCACCAGGTCGGCGGGGCGCTCCACATGGCCGGCCATCAACGTGGCCGTGCTCGCCAGACCAAGCCCATGCACCTGGCGAATCACCGCCACCCAGCTCCGGGCCGAGAGCTTCTCCGGGCAGATCAGGCGCCGCACCCGCTCGCTCAGCACCTCCGCGGCCGTGCCCGGCACCGATCCCAGTCCGGCGTCCCGCAGTCGTTCCAGCACCAGCTGAAGGGGGATCCCATCGCTCTGGGCGAACCAGAGCAGCTCCTGGGGGGAGAAGGCATGCAGGTGCAACCCTGGCGCCGCCTCTGCCAGCTCCCGCAGCAGCTGCTCGGCGAAGCGCAACGTGCTGCCCTCCACCCGCGCCTCCGGATCCAGGGCGGCCTGCAGACACAGTTCCGTGGCCCCCAGTTGCTTCGCTTCGCTGGCCCGGCGGCGCAGCTCGCTGAAGGCCAGTCGGTAAGCGCCGCTCTCGCCGGGATCGCGGCGGAAGGCGCAGAAGCCGCAGCGAAGGCTGCAGTGGTTGCTGGTGTTGAGGTTGCGGTTGATCACGAAGCTCACCGTCTCCCCCACCAGCGCGGCGCGCAACCGATCGGCGCCACGCTGGAGTAGCGGATCGGTGGCGGCACCGCCCGTGTGAGCGGCTTCCAGCAGGGCCAGGGCCGGAGCGGCGAAGCGGGCGATCGGCGCTTGCTCGGCATGCAGGGCGCCGATGTGCTCGATCAGGGAGTCAAGGGGAAGCTGCCGCCAGGGTTCAGCGTCGTCCGCCTGCGGTGGGGCCACCAGCAGCTCATCCGCCAGACGCCAGGCCGCCGGATCAAGGCCGCGGGGAGGATTCAACGACCGCGCGGCCGCATGGCCTTTCGGCGGCGCTTATCGCGCCACTCCACAGTCGAGAGATACACCACACCCAGACTGACGAACACCAGCAGGGAGACGGCGACGACCGAGAGAACGGTGGTGGTGGAGAGAGCGAACTCAGTAGCCGAGGGTGTTGTCTCCATTGCGGCCCCAGACAACCATGGCGATCGAGAAGCTGAACATGGCAGCGATGGCGGCCCAGCCGAAGGTGATCAGCATGATGGGGTGCGGTTCGAGTTCAGTGCTGCCCATGTTACCTAGGCTGCCTCTGCCCACCAGCGGCACCGTCATGGTCGTCACATCTCCCACGTCGGTCCAGGAGCGGCAACAGGTCCGCCAGCCCTACCCCCACTTCCGGGTGATCGTTCTGGACGACAGCGTCAACACCTTCCAGCACGTGGTCGAAGCCCTGGTTCGCCACCTGCCTGGCATGAACCCCGACCGGGCCTGGAACCTGGCCCACCGGATCGATGGCGAGGGTTCGGCTGTGGTCTGGAGCGGCCCGCAGGAGCAGGCCGAGCTCTACCACCAGCTGCTCACCGCCGAGGGGCTGACGATGGCTCCCCTCGAGCGCGCCTGAGGAGCCCCAGCCAGGATGGGGCGCGTTGTCATCACCCACAGCACCTACCTGGAGGGGTTGATCCCCCTGCTGCGTCGCCTGGCGAGCTCCGAGGGCATCGACACCGTCACCCCGGCGGTGATCTGCCGGGTGAGGGGCCGGAGCTCGAGCCTGCGACTGCGGG
>JBIKTO010000271.1:0-4520 GCA_044348065.1 Cyanobium sp. | reverse complement strand
GCCCAGGAGGTGTTCGTGATCACCAGCTGGAGCCGGGAAGAGCTGCAGGGCCATCTCGACCGACTGGCCGCCTGAGGGGAGGCTCGGCGGCCTGTGGAGCGGCGAAAAGGGGTGGACCACCATGCCGTCTTGCCCCAGTGTTCGACCTGGAAGAACCAGAGGGGGGGTCTGGGGGGGGGCGCCGTTTCCGGCCCGAGGGCCGGTCTACGTTGCCGTCACTGAAGACCCCCCACGTCGAAGAAGGAGTCAGATCAGAAAACTGTGAAAGGCAGTCACCAACACAGCAGTCCGGCGAAACTCTAACGGCTTTCCTCGCTGGAGTCGCCCTCCGGCAACGGCCAGATGGCCCGCACGTCCGCCAGACGGCGCCGCACCTCCTCCTGGCGCTCCTCCTGCCCATCCGCCTCCAGGGCCAGGGTGAGATGGCCAAGCTTGCGGCCAACGCCGCCCCCCCGCTTGCCGTACCAGTGCAGATGGGCGCCGCTGAGCCGCTCCAGGGCCCGGCGCTCGGCCCTGTGCTCGTCGTTGCCTTCCCGCAGGCCCAGCAGGTTCACCATCAGGGCGCCCTTCAGCTGGGGCACGATCCGGCCCAGGGGCAGGCCAGCCACCACGCGCAGCTGCTGGTCAAACTGGCTGTGGCGGAAGGCTTCGATCGTGAGGTGAGCCGAGTTGTGCGTCCGAGGTGCCAGTTCGTTCACCTGCAGTCCCCGCGGCCCCCAGAAGAACTCCACCGTCAGCACCCCCACGTAATCGAGGGCTGTGAGCAGGGAGGCGGCCACATTGCGGCCGAAGGCCCGCACGGAATGGTCCACCGCCGCCGGATACATCACCCAGTCGCAGACCCGCTGGTGCTGATGGGTCTCCACCAGGGGGAAACAGGCCAGATTGCCCTGGCGGTCGCGGCAGGCGGTGAGCGCCAGTTCCCGTTCGAAGGGCACCATCTCCTCGAGGATCCATTGCTGCGGGTCCACGATCTCCAGCAGGTGGCGCAACCCGTCGAGGTCGGCGATGGTGCGGGTGCCCCGGCCGTCGTAACCGCCCTGGCTGGCCTTGGCCATCAGAGGGAACTGGAATCCCTCCGGCAGCCGCGGCTCCGCCGTACCCGCTGACGCCGGGGCCAGGCTGGCCGCCTGGGGCAGGGGCGGTGGGTAGGGGGCTTCGGCCTCGCCACTCGCCGGTTCCAGGCCGGGATGCTCGGCGGGGGGAGGCGGAGCGAGGGCGGTCTCCAGGGGGCACCAGCGCGGGGAGGGCAGGTGCAGCTCGGCCAGCAGCTGGCGCTGGGACTGCTTGCTCACCAGCGGCCGCAGCGCCCGCAACCCCGGCAGAAAGAGAACACCCTCCTCCGCCAGGGGTTGCAGCGGCTCGATCGGAAGCCATTCATTCTCAAAACTGATCGCACCGCAACGGCGGGCCAGCTCCCGGGTCGCGTCCACATCCCGGAGGGGGGCGATCACCACGCTGCTGGCCCGCTGGGCCGCCGGATCCTCAGCGGAGGGGGTCTGCACATGCAGCTCCAGGTTGAGGTCCTCGGCCGCCTCGGCCAGCATCAGGGCCAGCTGGCCGCCGCCCACCACACCGATGCTGCGCAGGGGGAGGGTCTGGGGGGAGTCCGACTCCACGACGGGCACGCTGGCAATCGGGCTTCCAGATTCGCACCACGGGCCGGCGGCGGTGCTGGGCCTGGGCGGGAAGCTCAGACCAGGCCCCGCTCGCCCGCGAACAACCAGCGCAGCAGGCTGAGCAGCAGCACCGCCAGGAACAGCGCCAGGCCTACGGTGCAGGCGTAGCTGATCTCCAGCTCCGCAAAGGCCTGGTCGTAGACGTAGTACACGATCGTGCGGGTGGCATCCGCCGGCCCCCCCTGGGTCATCAGGTACACCTCCTCGAACACCTTGGTGGCGCCGATCGCCGAGATCACCGCCACCAGGGTCACGTAGGGGCGCATCAGGGGAAGGGTGATGTCCAGATGGCGCCGCCAGCCCTCGCTGCCGTCCAGGGCGGCCGCCTCATACAGCTCCGCCGGGATGCCCTGCAACCCCGCCAGAAAGATGACCATGAAATAGCCCAGTCCCTTCCAGAGGGTGACGAGCATCACCGAGGGCAGGGCCAGGCGGGGATCGGTGAGGAAGCCGATCGGGCTGAAGCGCTCCCCCAGCCAGGCGGCGAGCCAACCGTTGATCAGGCCGTTCTCGGCATAGAGCCAGCGGAAGGCGATCGCCGCCACCACCAGCGACACCAGATAGGGGGTGTAAAGCGCGCCGCGAAACCAGTGGATCGCCGGCAGGCTGCGGTTCACCAGCACCGCCAGCAACAGGGAGCCGAACACGATCGGCGGCACGATGCCCACCAGGTAGAGCGCGGTGGTGCCGGCCACCCGCCAGAACATCGGATCGCTCGCCAGCCGCCGCAGGTTGGCCAGACCCACGAAGCGCAGCGGCTCGCTCACATCCAGGCCGGTGCTGGTGAAGCTGATCAGCAGGGCCAGGGCGGCGGGCAGCAGCACCGAGATCGCCAGCAGGGTGAGCGCGGGGCTCAGAAAGGCCCAGGCGGTGCGGGATGCGGTGGGTGGTGGCATCCAGCCATTGTGGGGTTCTGCCCCGGTGATCCGATTCCCCGTTCCTATGGACCCCCGTCTGGTGCTGCGGCAGGTGTTTGGCTACGACGACTTCCGAGGTCCGCAGGCGGAGATCATCGGCCATGTGCTCGCCGGTGGGTCGGGGCTGGTGCTGATGCCCACCGGCGGC
This sequence comes from Cyanobium sp., assembly GCA_044348065.1. GTDB lineage: Bacteria > Cyanobacteriota > Cyanobacteriia > PCC-6307 > Cyanobiaceae > Cyanobium. The sequence continues at coordinate 1,776 of JBIKTO010000271.1, read as the reverse complement.
GGCAAGTCGCTCTGCTATCAGGTGCCGGCCTTGTGCCTGCCGGGCACGGCGGTGGTGATCTCGCCGCTGATCGCCCTGATGCAGGACCAGGTGGAGGCCCTGCGCCAGGCGGGGGTGCGCGCCGCCGCGGTGCATTCGGCGATCGACCTCCAGGAGGGCCGCGCGATCGAGCTGCAGCTGGCGCAGGGTGAGCTCGACCTTCTCTATCTCTCTCCCGAGCGGCTGCTGGCCGGCTTCCTGGAGCGGCTGGAGGGGTTGGCGATCGCCCTGTTCGCCATCGATGAGGCCCATTGCGTCTCCCAGTGGGGGCATGACTTCCGGCCGGAGTACCGGCAGCTGGGGGTGCTGGCGGAGCGGTTCCCGGCGGTGCCGCGGCTGGCCCTCACCGCCACCGCCGATCCCCGTACCCAGGAGGACATCCTCGATCGGCTGCTGCTGCGGGGGGGGCGCCGCTTTCTGGCCAGCTTCGACCGCCCGAACATCCGCTACCTCATCCGCGACAAGGGCGATGTGAAGGCCCAGTTGCTGGCGTTCCTGGCGGAGCGCCGCGGCGAGGCGGGCATCGTCTATGCCCGCTCCCGCAGCCGGGTGGATGGCTTCGCCCGGGAGCTGCGGGCTGCGGGGTTTGACGCGGTGGCCTATCACGCCGGCCTGGAGGCGGAGCAGCGGCGGCAGGCGCTGGAGCGCTTCCGCCGGGAGAGCGGCGTGATCGTGGTGGCCACCATCGCCTTCGGCATGGGCATCGACAAGCCGGATGTGCGCTTTGTCGCCCACGTGGATCTCCCCAAGAGCCTGGAGGCCTACTACCAGGAAACGGGCCGGGCCGGACGGGACGGGCTGTCGGCGGTGGCCTGGATGGTGCAGGGGCCGGGGGATGTGCCCCAGCTGCGCCGCTTCATCGAGGAGTCCGCCGCCGCGGAGGAGCAGAAGCGGGTGGGGCAGGGCAAGCTCGATGCCCTGATCGGCTTCGTGGAGGCGCCGGGCTGCCGTCGCCAGGTGCTGCTGCGCCATTTCGGCGAGGAGCTGGCGCAGCCCTGCGGCAATTGCGATCTCTGCCTCGAGCCCGATCGCAGCGTGGATCTCACCCTGCCGGCCCGCAAGGCCCTCTCGGCGGTGTTCCGCACCGGCCAGCGCTTCGGCGCCAACCACGTGATCGACGTGCTGCTGGGGGGCGACACCGCCCGCATCCGCCAGCATGGCCATGGGTCGCTCAGCGTGTACGGCATCGGCCGCGAGCTCGATCGGGGCCAGTGGCGCTCCCTGTTCCGCCAACTGACCGCCCTGGGCTATCTGGTGAACGACAGCGAGCTGAAGGGGGGCCTGCGCTTCGGGGACGAGGGGCTGGTCCGACCCCTGCTGCGGGGGGAGGCGGGCCTGGCCTTGAGGCTGCCCCCCCCGGCGAAGGAGCAGCGGCGTTCCGGCGCCGGTGCCGCCGGCAGCGGTGGTCAGGGCGGCGACCCGTCCGCACTCCCGGACGGGGTGGACCCGAACCTGATGGCGGCCCTCAAGGCCTGGCGGCTTCAGCAGGCGCGGGAGCAGGGGGTGCCGCCCTACGTGGTCTTTCACGACCGCACGTTGGTGGAGATCGCCGCCCGGCGGCCCGCCGATCCGGAGGCGTTGTCCCAGGTGAGCGGCGTCGGAGCCGCCAAGCTGGAGCGCTATGGCGCCTCGGTGCTGGCCGTGGTGGCGGGGGCGATCTGAGCGACAGACCCGGCGCCCTAGCCTCGATCCGAGCCCGATCTTCAACGCCGCGATGACCCTCACCCCGCTCCCCTG
>JBIKTO010000042.1:0-10387 GCA_044348065.1 Cyanobium sp. | reverse complement strand
CAGCTCGTGGGCCACCTGGCGGATCGTGGCGATGCGCAGGGCGTGGTCCTGGTGGTCGCCGTGGGAGAAGTTGAGGCGGAAGGTGGTGGCACCGGCCTCGATCAGCCTGCGCAGCACCTCGGGCGACTCGGTCGCCGGGCCGATGGTGGCCACAATTTTAGTGCGGCGCGTCAGGTCGGGGCGGACCATCGGATCTGCGCTGACAAAGGCGGAAACTACCATCCGGCAACCACTCCGCCGGCTTGCCATGGACCTTCGCACCTACCAGCAGCGCTCCCGCGAGACCGCCCGCTACCCGGACGTGGGCCACAACACCACCTATCCCACCCTCGGGCTCTGCGGGGAGGCCGGCGAAGTGGCCGACAAGATCAAGAAGGTGCTGCGCGATCGCGGCGGAGTGCTGGATGCCGAGGTGCGCGATGACCTGCGCCTGGAACTCGGCGATGTGCTCTGGTATCTCGCCCAGCTGGCCACCGAACTGGAACTGGATCTTGCCGAGATCGCGGAGGCCAACCTCGCCAAGCTGGCCAGCCGGGCCGCCCGTAACGTGATCGCAGGCAGCGGTGACCGGCGGTGAAACCAGAATCAAGACGCTGGCCCCCCTTGAACACCCTGCTGCTGGCAACCCTGCTGGTGGTGGGCCTGGCGATCGGCCTGCTGGCGGGGCCCGCTGTCGCCCAGGCGGCCGAGCTCCAGGTGAGCGACGTGCGGCTTGAACCCTGCCCGGCCGAGGACATCGGCTCCCAGGCGGAGCGCCGCGATGGCGGCGGGGCCAGTTGCTGGGCCCTGCGCGGTCTGGTGCTCAACAGCGGGCGGCGCGCCGTGGTGGACACCGACCTGTTCGCCCTGATCCTCGATGCCAGCGGCGAACCGGTGCTGCCCAACCGCACGCGGGTGGGTTCGATCGGCGACGTGCCTCCGGGCCAGACCCCCTTTGCCCTGCGCCTGGCGGTGCCGGCCCGGACCCCCGGACCGCTGCAGGTGCGCAACGCTCGGGCCCGTGGCTTCAGCGCCCCGGTGCGCAGCCGGGCCGGAGAGGGAGATGAGCTGCTCCCGCTCGAGCAGGCTCTGGCTCCGGCCCGCGAGCCGCAGATCAGCGGCAGCGGGCTTCAGTAGGGGACGACGGAGCCCATCAAGGTGGCGCTGGCAGTGTTAAGCAGGCTCTGGGTCAGCTGCAGCGCCAGGAAGGCCACGATGGACGAGAGATCAAAGCCCCCGAGAGGAGGGATCAGCCCGCGGAAGATATTGAGGTAAGGGTCGGTGATGGCGCTCACCCCGGAGAGCAGGGGATTGCTCCAGTCGAGGTTGGGGAACCAGCTCAGCAGGAACCGAACGAAGATCACCAGCAAGTAGATGCCCAGGGTCTGGGCGAGCACCTGCAGGATGAAGACGAGGAGGGCCATGGCGGATCGAAGCCAGATCACAGTATGGCCAGATTCTCACCTCAGGCCGCGTGCTCATGGCTCTCCGCCGCCGTTTCGGCCGGGGGAGCGGCCCGACGGGGCCGGGGGGTGGCGGGCAATTCGTCGGTCTGCACGGCGAAGGTGCGGTGGAATTTCTCGCTCAGGCTCAGCCAGTAGGAGCGGCCTTCGCTCTGGCGCTTGCGTTCGATGAACCCCTGGGCCAGCAGTTCCTTGATGTGGTCATAGGCGCCGGAGCCGCGCAGATCCACCAGATCCGACTGGAGGATGCGTTTCTTGAGGGCGATGGTCGCCAGGGTGCGCAGGGCGGCGGTGCTCAGGTCGATCGGCAGCAGATCCTGCACCAGGTCTCCGAGGCTCTCGCGCAGTTGCAGGCTGTAGCGCTGGCCATCCTGGCGAATCTCCAGGGCGGTGTCGCGATGGGCGTAGTCGGCCATCAGGGTGATCAGGGCCAGCTCCGCCTGCTCCCGGCTCACCGCGGCGATCTCGGCCAGGTCCGCCAGGCTCAGGGGGCGCCCCTTGAGGTAGAGGATCGCCTCGAGGCGGGCGGGCAGGGAGAGGCTGAGGGCGGCGCCGTCGGCGCGGGCGTATTCCCAGCTGGTTTCAGCCGGAGCGCCGGGGCTGGGTTCGGCGTCAGGGCTGGGCATGGCCGGGCTCCAGCGCGGTGGACCCGCAACGTATCGCAGCCCTCAGACCCCCACCAGCCCGGGGGATGCGGGCAATCGGGCGGCCGGGCCGAGGAAGAGGCGGTAGGCGGGGTTATGGGTCTCCTCCCAATGCTGGTAAGGCAACTTCGCCAGAAAGGCATGCCACTGCTCCAGCTCCCCCTCGGGCACCTGCACCCCCACCACGATGCGGCCCACGTCGGCGCCGTGGTTGCGGTAGTGGAAAATGCTGATGTTCCAGTTGGGATGGAGGGCGCTGACGAAGGCCATCAGCGCCCCGGGACGCTCCGGAAATTCAAAGCGGTAGAGCAGTTCCGCACCCTGCTCCAGGGCCTCGCCGGCACTGGCGGGCAGGCGTCCGCCCACCATGTGGCAGAGATGCAGCTTGGCGAGTTCGTTGTCGGTGAGGTCGTGGCAGGGCAGGCCGGCGCCCTCCAGGGCGGCCATCAGGGTTTGTCTGTCCTCGCGGTCGCGGATCTGCACCCCCACGAAGATGTGGGCGAAGCGGGGATCGGCGAGGCGATAGCTGAACTCGGTGAGGCTGCGCTGCCCCAGCACCCGGCAGAACTCCCGCAGACTGCCGGGCCGCTCCGGGATCTCCACCGCCAGCAGGGCTTCCCGCTGCTCGCCCAGCTCCGCCCGCTCGGCCACGAACAGCAGCCGGTCGAAATTCATGTTGGCGCCGCAGGCCACCGCCACCAGGCTGCGGCCACGCAGGCCGCGACTCTGCACATCCTTCTTCATGCCCGCCACCGCCAGGGCGCCGGCGGGTTCGAGGATCGAGCGGGTGTCCTCGAACACGTCCTTGATGGCGGCGCAGATCTCATCGGTGTCCACCGTCACCATCGCATCCACGTATTGACGGGCCAGGGCGAAGGTTTCCTCCCCCACCTGCCGCACCGCCACGCCATCGGCGAACAGCCCCACCTGCTCCAGGCGCACCCGTTCGCCCGCCGCCAGGGAGCGGGTCATGGCGTCCGCATCCACGGGTTCGACACCGATCACCTGCAGGCGTGGCCAGAGACTCTTGACGTAGGCGGCGATGCCGGCGATCAGGCCACCCCCCCCCACCGCCACGTAGATCGCATCCGGCGGTTCGGAGCACTGGCGCAGGATCTCCAGGCCGATCGTGCCCTGGCCGGCGATCACATCCGGGTCGTCGAAGGGGTGGATGAAGCTGAGCCCCCGCTCCGCCTCCAGCCGGCGGGCCTCGCCATAGGCCTCGTCGTAGGTGTCACCGTGCAGCACCACCTCGGCTCCCCGGGCCGCCACCGAGCGCACCTTCATCTCCGGGGTGGTGACGGGCATCACGATCACGGCGCTGCAGCCCAGCTTCTGGGCGGCCAGGGCGACACCCTGGGCGTGGTTGCCGGCGCTGGCGGCGATCACGCCCCGCGCGCGCTCCTCGGCAGCGAGGCCCACCATCTTGTTGTAGGCGCCGCGCAGCTTGAAGCTGAACACCGGTTGCAGGTCTTCCCGCTTGAGCAGCACCTGGTTGTCCAGGCGACGGGAGAGGTTGGGGGCGGGATCCAGGGGCGATTCGATCGCCACGTCGTAGACCCGCGCGCGCAGGATGCGCTGCAGGTAGGCGCTGGCCAGTGGCATGCCCCCGGGGCCGTAGGGATTGGCGACGCCTTGCTTCATGGGCTCCAGTGTGGCAAGTGGTCGGGGCCGCGCCGAGGGGGTGGCCTGGCGCAAACGGTGGCGATCGCCGCCGAACGCCGGAACGGAACCCGTAGATTGCCCAGGTTCAGATCGATACGGTTATGCACCTCAGCGAGCTGAGTCACCCGAACCAGCTCCACGGTCTGAGCGCCGCGGAACTTGAGGCGATCGCCCGGCAGATCCGCGAGAAACACCTGGAGGTGGTCTCCACCAGCGGCGGCCATCTCGGCCCGGGCCTGGGGGTGGTGGAGCTCACCCTCGCCCTTTACCAGACCCTCGACCTGGACCGGGACAAGGTGGTCTGGGATGTGGGTCACCAGGCCTATCCCCACAAGCTGATCACCGGTCGATACGCCCGCTTCCACACCCTGCGCCAGAAGGATGGGGTGGCGGGGTACCTCAAGCGCTGCGAAAGCCGCTTCGACCATTTCGGCGCCGGCCACGCCTCCACCAGCATTTCCGCCGCCCTGGGCATGGCCCTCGCCCGCGATGCCCGCGGCGAGGACTTCCGTTGCGTGGCGGTGATCGGTGATGGCGCCCTCACCGGTGGCATGGCCCTGGAGGCGATCAACCACGCCGGCCACCTGCCCCACACCAAGCTCCTGGTGGTGCTGAACGACAACGACATGTCGATCAGCCCGCCGGTGGGTGCCCTCTCCACCCATCTCAACCGCATGCGGCTGAGCAAGCCGGTGCAGTTTCTGCAGGACAACGCCGAGGAGGCGATCCGCCACCTGCCCTTCCTGCACGGCGAGCTGCCGGCCGAGCTCAAGACCCTCAAGGAGAGCATGAAACGCCTGGCCGTTCCCAAGCTGGGGGCGGTGTTCGAGGAGCTGGGTTTCACCTACATCGGCCCGGTGGACGGGCACGACATCCCGGCGATGATCCGCACCTTCGAGGATGCCCACCGCACGGAGGGTCCGGTGCTGGTGCACGTGGCCACCACCAAGGGCAAGGGCTATCCCTACGCCGAGGCCGACCAGGTGGGCTATCACGCCCAATCCGCCTTTGACCTGGCCACCGGCAAGGCCTACCCCTCCAGCAAGCCCAAGCCACCCAGCTGGAGCAAGGTGTTCGGTCAGACCCTTGTCACCCTCTGCGAGCAGGATCCGCGGGTGGTGGGCATCACCGCGGCCATGGCCACCGGCACCGGCCTCGACCTGCTGGAGAAGGCCCTGCCGAAGCAGTATTTCGACGTGGGCATCGCCGAGCAGCATGCCGTGACCATGGCGGCGGGCATGGCTTGCGAAGGTCTGCGGCCGGTGGTGGCGATCTACAGCACCTTCCTGCAACGCGCCTACGACCAGCTGATCCATGACGTGGGCATCCAGAACCTGCCGGTCACCTTCGTGCTCGACCGGGCCGGCATCGTCGGCGCCGACGGCCCCACCCACCAGGGCCAGTACGACATCAGCTACCTGCGGGCGGTGCCCAACTTCACCGTGATGGCCCCCAAGGATGAGGCGGAGCTGCAGCGGATGCTGGTCACCTCGATCCAGCACGACGGCCCCTGCGCCCTGCGCATCCCCCGCGGTGAAGGGGAGGGGGTGCCTTTGATGGAGGAGGGCTGGCAGCCGCTGGAGATCGGCAAGGGTGAGCTGCTCACCGACGGCGACGACCTGCTGATCGTGGCCTATGGATCGATGGTCTACCCCGCCCTGGCCACCGCCGGCCTGCTGCAGGAACAGGGGATCCGGGCGGCGGTGATCAACGCCCGCTTCCTGCGACCCCTGGATGAGGCCCTGATCCTGCCGATGGCGCGCCGCATCGGTCGGGTGGTGACGATGGAGGAGGGAGCGCTGGCCGGCGGCTTCGGGGCCGCGGTGGTGGAATCCCTCAGCGATCACGATGTCCTGGTGCCGGTGCTGCGCCTGGGCATTCCGGATCAGCTGGTGGATCACGCCAGTCCGGATCAGAGCAAGCGGAGCCTGGGCCTCACCCCGCCGCAGATGACCGATCGCATCCTGGAGCGCTTCCCCCTTCGCGCCGCCGGGGCCAATCGCGCCGCGGTGCCGGCCTGAACACCCTGGCCGACTGTCAGGTGCTGGTGGTGGGTGCCGGTCCGGCCGGTGGTGAACTGGCACGCCGGCTCGCCCAGCGGGGGGTGGCGGTGGAGCTCGTGGATCGCCTTCCCGATCTTCGTGCAGTGGCGTTCAGCAGCGCCGCCGTTCCCCTCGACACCGTGGCGCGTTTCGCCCTTCCGGCCCAGGTGGTGGCCAGTCGCTGGCGGGGCTGGCGGCTGATCGGTCCCGGCGATCGCCGTCGCGACTGGGAGGCCCCCGGACCGCTGGGGGCCGTGCTCGATTTCGGCGCCCTGCGTCACTGGCTGGCGGAGGAGTGTGGCCGCTGGGGGGGTGGCCTGCGGCTGGGCCGCACCGCCCTCGAGTGCCACCAGGAGGGGGCCAGGATGGTGACCCGGCTGCGGGTGGTCGGTGGTGGCGAGGAAACCATCGTCAGCGACTGGGTGATCGACGCCACCGGGGAGCGGCGCAGCCTGCTGGGGGAGGGTCAGCCGGTCGCCGGCCATGGCCGCGCCGATCCGCTGATCAGCGGTGTGGGGGTGGAGTGGCTCCTGGAGGTGCCGGAAGCTTGCTGGCGGCGCTGGCACGACCGGCTGAGCTTCTGCCTGGGGAGTGACTGGCTGCCCCAGGGCTACGGCTGGGTGTTTCCGATGCAGCCCGGGGTGCTCAAGATCGGCATCTGCCGCTACTGCGACCCGCATCGACCCCAGCCGCCCCTGGCGCCCTTGCTGGAGCGGCTGCTGGAGCGGCTGCTGGAGCCCGAGGAGCGATCTCAGGCCCAGGTGCTGGACCGCCACGGCGGCCGGGTGCGCAGCCGGGTGCACCGGAGGGAACCGCACCGCATGGGCCGGCTGGTGGGTCTGGGGGATGTGGTCAGCACCGCCAACCTGCTGGGGGGCGAGGGAATTCGCCATGCCCTCACCAGCAGCGCCGTGCTGGCGCCCCTGTTGCTGGAGGCCCTGGCGGGCGGGGCGGGAGAGGATGCGTTGGCCCAGTATCCCCGGCGCCTTCGGCGCGCCCTGGGTTGGCGCTGGGCCCTCAGCGGTCGGGTGGCGCGGCGCACCTGGTTCGGGCTGCGGGATGGGGCGGGCGATCGGCGCCTGGTGCGGATCCTCAACAGCCTCGAGAGCTGCCAGGCTGAGGATCTCTCCGCCCTGCTGTTCGACTACCGCTTCGAGCGCTACGGCCTGCGGATCCTTCCCTACCTGCTGGGCTGGCGCTGAGGCGACGGCCTCAGAGCACGCCTCGGGAGGCCAGCCCCTGGATGGCGCCGATGCCGAGGATGTGACCGAGGCTGAGGGTGCCGAGCATGGCGCCGTGGCTGAGGCCACCGAAGAAATTCGGGCTGGGAAGCTTCAGGCCCACATCGGGCTTCTGGATCGTGGCCTTGCCGATGGCGATGGCGATCACGTTGGCCACGATCATCACCAGGGCCACCTTGGGGGACCAGGCGATGGTGGTGGGGGCCAAGGCCAGGACGGGGGAGAGAAGCGGAGCGATCATGGCGCGGATGCCGACGGCCCCATCTTCCGGGTGCTGAGCCCCCCTTCCCGGCCCCCGTAAGACTTGTTCATCTGGAGGGCTCGGCCAGGAGGCGCTCCCGCAGGCCCGCCACCAGGCCGTTGCGTTTGAGGGCGCTGATCGCCAGGTCGATGCGCTCGGCGGTGGCGCTGGGCAGGGAGGAGCCGAAAGCGAAGGCCTGGGATTCCGGGCGGATGCCCTGCAGCGCCAGCCGGGTGCGGCCTGGATCCTGTTGTTGCGACTGCAGCCAGGTGAGCTGGAGGTTGTCGGCCAGGATCGCGTCCACGCGCCGCCGCTGCAGCAGGGGCAGGCCATCGGAGACGCGCACCAATGGCACCGCCTGAGCCGGCGCCCCCCCCGCCTGACGGTTCAGCTCCCGCAACAGCGCCTCACTGGCCGAGCCGGGACGGACCCCCACCCGTTTGCCGCGCAGGTCGGCCGGGCTCTCCAGCCTGCCGCTCAGCCGCCCCTGGGTTTCGTTCACCACCGTGACCGTGAGATAGCCCACCAGCAGCGAAGCGGAAACGATGCGCACCAGGTAGGCCGCCAGCACGATCGCGTTGCCGCGGGTGGTCTCCACCACCACGTTGCCGCCCGGACCGGTGGCCAACACCTGAAACAGCTTGCTGGCGCTGCGCCGCACCCCCAACGCCCGGGTCTCCGGCCGCTGGCCGTAGCCCTCCAGGCGCCAGGCCAGCAGGGTGAGCAGGGCATTGGCCGCGAGGAAGCCGCCGAGGAGCTGCAGCAGGGTGGGGCCGAACAGGGAGGCCAGAAAGGCCCGGCCGAGATCCAGCCGTGAATTCAGCACCATCACCGCCAGTCCGTCCTCCTGGAAGGGGAGGCTGAAGCGCAGCCGACGGAGCCGCTCCGGCGAGACATTGAGACAGCCGATCGCCACATCGATGCGATCCGCCGCCGCCGCCTCCAGCAGGGCGCCGGTGCTGGGCAGGGGCCGGAGCACGAAGGCCAGCCTCTCGCGGCTGGCGATGCGATTCCACAGATCCACCGCCAACCCCTGCCAGGCCTCACCGCTGCGCAAGGCGCAGGGCTGGGAGCCATCCACCACGCCCACCCGCAGCACCTGCGCCGCCACCGGCTCCGCCGCCTCGGCCCTGGCGGGCAGCCCGAGGGCGCTCACCAGCAGCAGGGCGAGCGGCAGCAGGCCGGTGCGCCTCACCCGCGTCGCTCCCGCGTCAGGAAACCCAGGGCCACCAGCAGGTTGCTGAGGGTGAGGAAGGCTTCGGCACCCCCGTGCAGGGGGTCAACGTTGGCCAGCAGTTGCCCGTAGCGGACCTGGGCGACGATCGCCGCCGCGATCGTGACCGCCACAAACAGCAGGGTGAGCTGGAAGCCCCGCAGCGCCAGGGGTGGAAAGCTCTCGACCCGCGATGCCCACCAGAGGAAGGCCAGGTAGGGGAGCAGGGACAGCACAAAGAGCGGGGTGGGGTCGAAGGACGCCAGACGCTCCAGCGCGGTCAGCAGCAGATCGGTCGCCGTTGCGCCGCCTGGGGTGCTCATCGGGGGCCACCGGCGCCGAGGCGCCCGGCGCGCTGCAGCCGCAGCAGGTTCCAGGCCGCCGCCGCCAGGGCGACGTTGCCCAGGGCGGTGAGGCTGGCCTGGAACACCACCAGACCCTGCAGGGCGGGCGTGTTGTCGAACAGATGCCAGGTGCAGGCCGCCATGGCGCTCACCAGCGCCGGCACCATGGCCAGGGAGAGCCAACGCCAGCCATCCTCCCGGCGTCGGGCGCCCCAGGCCTGGATGGCGAGGATCGCGACGATCCACTCCAGCACGGAGGTGATGTGGATCCACCAGGTTCCGAAGGAGAGGGCATGCATCGATGCCACCAGCGGCGTTCCGTAATGTACGGGCAATGGTGTGGCCGGCGGCGATGGTGCACTCCCCTTCCCCTGCCGTCGGCGATCGCCCACAGCCCCCGGCCGGCCCCCGCCAAGCCCACCGCCCCCTGCTCTGCGGTTATTACGGCGAGCACAACCTCGGCGACGACGCCCTGCTGACGGTGTTGCTCGACCAGCTGCCGTCCCACCTCCAGCCCCTCGTCACCGCCCACGACGAGGCCCTGGTGCGCAGCCGCTTCGGCGTGGCCACGGTGGAGCGCCGCAGCCTGGCGGCGGTGCTGCGCGCCCTCCATCGCTGCGATGCCCTCGTGCTCGGCGGCGGCAGCCTGCTGCAGGACGCCACCAGCTTCCGCAGCCTCCTCTATTACGCCCTGCTGATCCTGTCCGCCAGGGCCCGGGGCCGGCCCGTGCTGCTCTGGGGGCAGGGCCTCGGACCGCTGCGGCGGCGGCGCAGCCGGGCGTTGGTGCGCCTGTTGCTGCCCCTGGCGAGCGGCTGCAGCTGGCGGGATCCGGCCTCCGCCCAGCTGGCCAGCCGCCTTGGCGGCAAGGGTGCTGTGGGCAGCGATCCGGTATGGGCGTTTCCGGCGGTGCCCTGGCACGGCCGGGGGGGCGCGATCGTGCTCTGTTGGCGCCCCCTGCCCGCGTTCGGTCCCGAGCGCTGGCGTCCCTACCTGCAAGCCCTGGCCCAGCTGGTGGACAGGAGCGACCGCCCGGTGCTCTGGCTGGCGTTTCACGGCGACCAGGACCGGGGACTGCTGGAGCGGCTGCGGCGCGAAGGGTTGATTCCCGAGGCCCTGGCACGGCGCAGCCGCGAGCAGAGGCCGGGGGATCCGGCGGAAGCCCTGAGCAGCTTCCAGCATGCCGGGCTGGTGGTGGCGATGCGGCTGCATGGCCTGATCCTGGCGGCCCTGGCCGGCGCCCCCTCCGTGGCCCTGAGCTACGACCCCAAGGTGGCCGCCGCCGCTGAGGCGATCGCCTGCCCCTGCCAGGAGCTGAACCAGCCGCCGCCCCCGGATCTGGCGGAGCGGTGGCACGCCTGTCTCGACCAGCCCCCCAGCGCTGAGCGCATCGAAGCGCAACGGCAAGGCACCGAAGCGCACCGCATCCTGTTGCGGCGCTGGCTGGGCTAGCTCAGCCCCCGCGCCGCTGGAGCACCGCCCGATCGAGGCGGGCGCCGCCCGCATCCCAGGCCTCCAGGGTGAGGGTGTCCCCCACCACGCTCAGCTCCGCGAAGC
>JBIKTO010000358.1:0-3416 GCA_044348065.1 Cyanobium sp. | reverse complement strand
CGGCGATGTTCACCAGGGTGGCGATCGCCTCCTCGGCGGTGGGCGGCTTGCCGATCGTGTGCAGGCCGCAGGGCAGCAGCCGGCTCTCGATTTCCATCAGCTGGCGGTACACCGCCCCCACCACGCCATCGCGACCCTCCAGATCCAGCTCGGCGGCTTCCCCCTCCGGCAGGCTCACATCTTTATCGAGATTGCACTGGCGGGCCGTTTCCACGATCGCGTTGACGATCTGAACGCCGCGGCTGCTCTCCCGCAACTGCTGGTAGCTGCCCACCAGCTCGCCCAGTTCCTTGAGACCCTTGTAGAGGCCGGCGTTTTCCGCCGGTGGGGTGAGATAACTGATCGTTTCGGCGTAGCCGCGCCGCTTGGCGATCGTGGCTTCGCTGGGGTTGTTGGCGGCGTAGTAATAAAGGTTGGGCAGGGCGCCGATCAGCGAATCGGGGTAGCAGGTTTCGCTCATGCCCATCTGCTTGCCGGGCATGAACTCCAGCGAGCCGTGGGTGCCGAAGTGCAGCACCGCATCGGCGCCCCACACCTTCTCCAGATAGGTGTAGTAAGCGGCGAAGCCGTGGTGGGGGCTGGCGCTGCGGGAGTAGAGCAGGCGCATCGGATCGCCCTCATACCCGAAGGTGGGCTGCACCCCCACGAACACATTGCCGAAATGGCGGCCGTAGATCAGCAGGTTGGTGCCGTCGCTGTTGAGGTTGCCGGGCGGTTTGCCCCAGTTCTCCTCCAGCCGCACCGAATAGGGGGTGAGCCGCTCATACTCGGCCACGCTCATGCGGTGGGCGATCGCCAGCTCCGGGGCGCCCTCCAACGCCTCGGGATCCTGCAGCACCGCCTCCATGAGCTCCTTGGGGCTGCGGGGCAGGTTGGCCACGTCGTAGCCCTTGGCCCGCATCTCCTCCAGCACCCGATGGATCGAGCCGAACACATCGAGATAGGCGGCGGTGCCCACGTTTCCCTTGTCCGGCGGGAAGCTGAACACGGTGATCGCCAGCTTCTTCTCGGCCCGCGGCTTGATCCGCAGCGAGGCCCAGCGGATCGCCCGCTCGGCGATCGCCTCCACCCGATCCTGCAGGGTGTGGGCCTTACCGGTGGCATCATCGCGGCCGCTGAGCACGATCGGTTCGATGGCGCCATCGAGTTCGGGGATGGCGATCTGCAGGGCCACCTGCACCGGGTGCAGCCCCAGGTCGCTCTCCTCCCACTCCTGGGTGGTCTGGAACACCAGAGGCAGGGCCACCATGTAGGGACGATTGAGCTTTTTCAGCACCTCGATCGCCTTGGGATGGTCCTGGCGGGCCGGGCCGCCCACCAGGGCGAAGCCGGTGAGGCTCACCACCCCATCCACCAGGGGCACATCGGTATTGAGGGGGTCGAAGAAGAAGGCATTCACCGGCCGGGTGAAATCAAGGCCGCCGCAGAACACCGGAATCACGGTGGCGCCGCGGTACTCCATCTCCTGAATCACCGCCACGTAGTGGGCCTCATCGCCGGTGACGATGTGGCTGCGCTGCAGCACCAGGCCGATCACCGGGCCCTGGCGGGCCGCCTCACTGAGATCCGAGCGGCTGGCAGTCCAGTTGAGGTATTCGCGGATGTCCTCGAACATCGACGGGGCCAGGGGATGCCAGATCCCCAGATCCGGGAACACCACAGGCTCGGCCACCTCCAGCTCGGGCCGGCCGTCCTCGCCACGGGGAAACACGTACCTGTCGGCCAGCATCAACAAGAAGTTGCGCAGGTTGTCCGGCGTTCCCCCGAGCCAGTACTGGAAACTCAGCATGAAGGAGCGGGCATCCTGCGCCTTCTCCACCGGCAGATACTTCAACACCGTCGGCAGGGTGTTGAGCAGCTTGAGCATGGCGTCCTGGAAGCCGGCGCCGCCGGCCTCCTTCCGCTTCTTCATGAAGCTGGCGATCGCCGATTTGCTCTGGCCCAGCTGGGCCATCGAGAAACTGCCCAGCTTGTTGAGGCGCATCACCTCCGGCATGGAGGGAAACACCACCACCGCCTTGAGGCGCTCCCGGTGGGGCGCCACCGCCTCCACCACCTTCTGGGCCAGGTCTTCGATGAAGATCAGCGAGGCGATGCACACGTCCGCCTCGGCCACATCAGCGCAGAAGTCGGCGTAGTTGGCCGGATCGCGCAGCTCCTCGATCAGGTAGCCGCTCAGCTGGATCGCCAGCGGGCCGTTCTGGTCATTCAGGCTGGTGGCGGCCTGGGTGAGGGCATTCTGGTACTGGGGCTCGAGCACCACATACACCGCCTTCATCACGGCACGGTCTCCGGTGCTGGCCGGAACGACCCGGCGGTTGGCGGAGCGGACCTGGGTGAACATGCGAGCTGGAACAAGCGCCGTGGCCGCAGCCTACGCAGGGGCGAAAGCGGCTGCGACCGTGGCGCCACACCACATAGGCTCACCTCCAGCCTTACCAAAGCCGATGAGTGCGCCCGCCGATGCCGATCGGTCCATCCCCGTGGTGGTGGCCGGTGCCCTCGGACGCATGGGTGCGGAGGTGGTGAAGGCGGTGCTGGCGGCGCCGGACTGCAGCCTGGTGGCCGCGATCGACACCACCCCCGGCAAGGAGGGGATGGATGTGGGCCAGGAGCTGGGCCTCGGCGAGCTGGGGGTGGCCCTCACCGCCGATTTCGAGGGCAGCCTCTGCCAGGCCAGCCAGGCCGTGCGCTCCGCCGGGCCCGCCGGCGGTGCCGTGCTGGTGGATTTCACCCATCCATCGGTGGTCTACGAACACACCCGCGCCGCCATCGCCTATGGCGTGCACCCGGTGATCGGCACCACCGGCCTGGGTCCGGAGCAGCTGCGGGAGCTGGCCGTGTTCGCCGCCAAGGCGGGGGTGGGGGGAGCGGTGATCCCCAATTTCTCGGTGGGCATGGTGCTGCTGCAGCAGGCCGCCGCGGCCGCCGCCCGCTTCTACGACTTCTGTGAGCTCACCGAGCTGCACCACAACCGCAAGGCCGACGCCCCCAGCGGCACCTGCCTGAAGACCGCCGAGCTGATCGAGGAGCTGGGCAAGACCTTCAACGCCCCCCAGGTGGAGGAACACGAGAGCCTGGCGGGCAGCCGCGGCGGCCTGCGGCCCAGCGGTCTGCGCCTGCACGCGCTGCGGCTGCCGGGGCTGGTGGCCCACCAGGAGGTGATGTTCGGCGCCCCGGGCGAGACCTACACCCTGCGCCACGACACGATCGATCGCTCCGCTTACATGCCCGGGGTGCTGCTGACGGCCCGCCGGGTGCGCAGCCTGGAGGGTCTTGTCTACGGGCTGGAGCGGCTGCTCTGAATGCTGATTCCGGTCACCGCCAGCGAGCTCTCCCGCCTGATCCCGGCGGTGGCGACTGGTCCCCAGTTCAACGCCTGCAGCTCCGATCCGCGCCGGCTGCTGCAGCGGCTG
>JBIKTO010000357.1:0-3419 GCA_044348065.1 Cyanobium sp. | reverse complement strand
GCCGCCGGAAGCGGTTGGTGCGCCGCTCGTAGTACAGCGCCCCGCCGGTGGGATCCGACCCCTCCGCCCACACCTGATCCACCATCACCTTGCCGATGGCCACCGGATCCTTGGCCGCCGCGTCGATCGCCTCGCCATCGAGCACCAGCGGGTTGCCCGGGTCCTCGGGGTTGTCGGAGATGATCAGGCGCTGGGGCATGGGCCTTGCGGTGCGGAGATGGTCCCAGGTTGGCGAAGGTGGCAGCGCGCTGCTTCTGCGCCTACCCCCCGATTCCCCCAAACCGCATCACCACCGGGGGCCTGTAGGGCGTCAGCTGCTGCGCCGCGGCCTCCAGGAAAGCCACCAGGATCGTGATCAGCAGGATGTAGTCCCGCAGGGTGGGATCGAGGGATTGATCGCCGGCGTCCCGGGCGTTCTGGAGAACCTGCTGCAGCGGCGCCCAGAGAGGATTCACCTGCGCTTCTCGATAGGCATCGGCCAGAGCGCCGGCATGGGCTGGATCAGCAAGGGCCGCCGATTCAGTGGAGTGGGCGAAGGCGTTGCGCACCCGCCGGAGGGTGTGGAGCGCTCGCTCCACCGGCCGATCGATGAGGCCAAGGCGGTAGGCCAGGCTGATCTTGGCGCCGAAGGATCCCAGCGGCCGATCGGGCTGGAACAGGGCGTCACGACCGCGCGTGGAGGGATGCAACACGGCCTGCAGGAGCCGCTCCAAGGAGGCATCCACCCGTGACACGCCGACAAGCACCGCCCCCCGGCCCCGTTCCTCCAGCATCTGCAGGGCGATGCGGCGGGCGGCGGCGGCGGCCTGCCCTTCCGCAGCGGCACTCGAATCAGGCGGCATGGCTCAGGACGGGGTGAGCAGGGCCAGCAGCCGGGAGCAGATCTCCCCATGACTGGCGGCGAGATCCACGGTGGCAAAGCGCAGGCGGTGGCCCTGGATGGTGACGGATTCATCGACCGCCGCGCCGATGGCCGGATGGAGCAGCAGGCCATCGGCCGCCGCCGCCCAGGCTGCGGTCGAGTCCTCCCGCCCTTCCTGGGAGCGGAGATAGGCGTAGAGCTGATACACATGGCCGGCGCGGAGCGTCTGCTCGCGATACCAGCCCCGCCCGAAGACCTGGGTGAACTTGGTGTCGATCACCAGGCGCTGGGGCCGATCGCGCCGATCGATCACGATGTCGGTGCGCATCGAGGGGAACACCTGGGCGATGCCGCTGGTTGCCTCCTGCAGGGGCCAGCTGAGCGGCTTGCCGGTGCTTACCAGCCACTGGGTTTCATCGAGATGGAGCCGGTAGAAGCCGCCGATCGCCTTCTCATAAAGACGCCGCAACCAATGCACGCAGCGCTGCGGATCGAGCAGGGCATGGGGGCCGGCGTGTTCCGTGGGCAGCGCCAGGTCCATGGCCAGGCGTGCGGCCGCCAGCATCGGCTGGTCGATCGCATCGTGGCGACCGAAGCGTTCGTGGCTGATCTGCTGCCGGTTGGGGGCTTCCCCCACAACGCCCTGGAGGCGGAGCCCATGGGCCAGGCCCCGGCAGCGATGGGCCAACTTCGGCTGGCTCACCAGGCGGGCCACGGTCTCGAGCGCGGCGCGCACGAAGCGGTTGCGGGGGCTGTCGATCGTGAGCTCCTCAAACCGGCAGGCCACCTGCCCTTTGGCGAGCAGCTGCCGGCGACTGGTGGTGAGGTGGTCGATGCGGCCGCGAACGCGAGTGAGCACCGCCTCCCGCTGGCGGAAGGCGGTGGAGAGCTGGCGCCGCTGGCGCTGCTCCACAGCGCGGGCCAGGATCTCCGCCACCAGGTCGGGGATGTCCTCCGGCAGGTCCTCCGCCGCGAGCATGGCCGGATCAGAGCTCTTGCCCAGATCGGAGGCGTAGAGCATCAGCCACCAGATGTTGCGAACCGGGATGCTCACCACCCCTCCAGCAACGCTGCGGCCTGGCGATCGGCTTCCTCAGGGGCATCAAACCAGTACTCCTGCAGTAGGGGTTTGAGTTCGCTGGCTACCACTTCGGCGAACCAGTCTCGACAGGAACGGCCCTCCAGGCTCTGGGTGGGGGTGGCGTAGCTGTGGCCGATTTGGAAGGCCTTTCCAAGGCGGCTATCGGCAGCGATAGCGGCGTTGAGCTGGCCGATGCGCTGCTCGATGGTTTCGGCGGCGGCCAGATCCATCTGCATGCGTGTCACCACCCACTCCCGCCAGGCAGTGCCCAGGGATGGCTCCAGGTCAACGAAGGCGAAACGGCGGCGGAAGGCCATGTCCACCAGGGCCAGGGAGCGATCGGCAATGTTCATGGTGCCGATCACGTAGAGGTTCCCCGGCACATGCACCGGTCGGTGTACGCCGTCGGGATCGGGGTAGCAGAGCTGCATGGCATCGCGGGGCGTGCGCTTGCCGGCCTCCAGCAACGTGAGCAACTCCCCGAAGATCTGGGCGGGGTTGCCGCGGTTGATTTCTTCGATCACGAGCACGTGGGTCTGGCGGGGGTGCTCCAGGGCGCCCTTCACCATCTGCATGAACACCCCCTCATGCAGGGCAAGGCCCCCATTGGCGGTTGGCCGCCAGCCACGCACGAAGTCTTCGTAGGAGAGGTTGGGGTGGAACTGCACCGAGCGCAGCTGCGGCTCCTGCACCAGATGACCCACCAGGGCCATGCCGAGCCGTTTGGCCAGCCAGGTTTTGCCCGTGCCGGGAGGGCCCTGGAGGATCAGGTTCTTCTTGTCGCGCAGGCGGCGCAGGATGCGCTCCAGCTCGCTGGGGGGCAGGAAGCAGCCATCGGCCAGGATGTCATCGATGCCATAGGGCGTGAGGGGAATGACCGGCTCCACCACTGGGGTGTCGTCGATCTCATTGACGGCCGCCTCGTCGTCTGTTGATTCGTCGACATCCGTGTCTGTTCCGCTGGCGGTGTAGGACCATGCCTCCAGGGAGAGCTCAGGAAAGGAGTGAATGCTGAAGTCGGGCTCCTCAAAACGCTGCTTGAGGGATTCGATCAGCTGGAGATAGTCGGCGGCGCTGCAGCGATGCTTGGGGCCATTTCGTCCGATCGTGAGGCGCAGCTTCTCGCTGATGTAGCTGCGGGAGCGCTCATCAAGGCTGAGGAAGCTCCAGGGGCGGCACCAATAGAGCCCGAAGGTGAGGTTCCAGGCCACACCGAAGTAGCCCATCGCTGCATCAAAGTCGCGGCTGAAGCGCTCGATCGCCTGCTCGGTGTCGGCATCGGCCAGCGACAGGCCACTCCGAAACACCTGCCAGAGGGCCTCGATCTGGGCCGGGTCGCGATTTTTGGCGTATGGGAAGAACCACGACTTCTGGTTGTTGAGCACCGGAATGCCCTCGAAGCTCTCGGGGAGCGCTTCTTCCACGCCCAGGAACTGGGCCAGGGCAGCAGCGATGGCTCTGCGGTTACTGTCTTTG
>JBIKTO010000356.1:0-3424 GCA_044348065.1 Cyanobium sp. | reverse complement strand
CTCCTCCAGCAGCTCGGTGGCCAGGGGGTTCTCGATGCGGCGGCGCAGCACCCGCCGCAGCGGCCGGGCCCCGTACTCCGGCTCATAGCCCTGCTCCGCCAGGGAGGAGACCACCGCCTCGTCCACCTGAAGCTCCAGCCGCTGCTCCCGCAGCAGGGCGGCCAGCTCGGCCAGCTGCAAGCGCACGATCCGCTGCAGGTCGGCCGGGCCGAGGGGGCGGAAGCGGATCACCTCATCGATGCGGTTGAGGAATTCCGGTCGGAACTGGCGGGCCAGGGCCTGGTCCACCGCCTCCTCCAGGGCCCGATCGGGCTCGCCTTCGGCGCCGCCGCGGCGGGCGCTCTCGAGGATGGCGCGACTGGCGAGATTGCTGGTCATGATCACCACGGTGTGGCGGAAATCCACCGTGCGCCCCTGGGAGTCGGTGAGCCGGCCATCGTCGAGCACCTGCAGCAGCAGGTTGAACACCTCCGGGTGGGCCTTCTCCACCTCATCGAGCAGCAGCACCGCGTAGGGACGGCGCCGCACCGCCTCGGTGAGCTGGCCACCCTCCTCGTAACCCACATAACCCGGCGGCGCCCCCACCAGGCGGGCGACGGCATTGCGCTCCATGTATTCGCTCATGTCCAGCCGCACCAGCGCCTCCTCCTCGTCGAACAGGGAGGCCGCCAGCGCCTTGGCCAGTTCGGTCTTGCCGACGCCGCTGGGGCCGAGGAAGAGGAAGGAGCCCACCGGCCGGGTGGGGGCCTGCATGCCGGCCCGGGCCCGCCGGATCGCCGCCGCCACGGCGGCCACCGCCTCCGGCTGGCCGATCACCCGCTCCGCGAGTCTCCGTTCGAGGTCGAGCAGCTTCTGGCGCTCGCCCGCCAGCAGCCGCTGCACCGGCACCCCGGTCCAGCGGGCCACCACATCGGCGATGTCGCCCTCCTCCACCTGCTCCCGCAGCAGCGGGTCGCGCTGCAGTTCCGCCTCCAGGGCCTGGCGCCGCTGCTGCAGATGGTGGAGCTGGTCGTACTGGAGCCGGGCCGCCTCCTCCAGGTCGCCGTCCCGCTCGGCCTCGGCGATGGCGTGGCGCAGATCTTCGTCGCGCTGCAGCAGCTCGCGCAGCTCCGCCAGCCGCTCCCGCTCCTCCGACCAGCGCTCCTGCAGCGCCTGAAGCCGCTCCTGGGCGCGCCGCCGCCGCTCCTGCAGGGCCAGCCGCCGGTCCAGGGGCGCGGCCTCGGCGGAGAGCAGCTCGAGTTCCACGCCGCGCAGCTCCAGCTCCGCCGCCTCCACCACCTGGGGCTTGGAGGTGACCTCCATGCGCAGCTGGGCGGCGGCCTCATCCACCAGGTCGATCGCCGAATCGGGCAGGCAGCGGTCGCTGATGTAGCGGTCGGCGAGGCGGGCGGCGGCCACCAGGGCGCCGTCGGCGATCGTGACGCCGTGGTGGAGCTCGTAGCGCTCCCGCAACCCCCGCAGGATCTGCACGCAGGTGTCGCGGTCGGGCTCGCGGATCGCCACCTGCTGGAAGCGGCGCTCCAGGGCCGGGTCTTTCTCGATGCTGCGGCGGAAGTCTTCGGGGGTGGTGGCGCCGATGCAGCGGAGCTCGCCCCGGGCCAGGGCGGGCTTGAGGATGCTGGCGGCATCGGGACTGGATCGCTCGCCGCCCACCACGGTGTGCAGCTCATCAAGGAACAGCACCACGCCTTCGCCGCTGGCGTCGCTGTCGCGCACCTCCTGGAGCACGCTGCGCAGGCGCTCCTCGAACTGGCCGCGGAACTTGGCGCCGGCGATCAGGGCGCCGAGGTCGAGGGCCACCAGGCGCAGGCCGCGCAGGGCATCGGGCACCTCGCCGGCCACGATCCGCTGGGCGAGCAGTTCGGCGATCGCCGTCTTGCCCACGCCGGGTTCGCCGATCAGCACCGGGTTGTTCTTGCCGCGGCGGGAGAGCACCTGAATCAGGCGGCGGATCTCGGTGTCGCGGCCGATCACCGGGTCGAGCTCGCCGGCGCGGGCGGCGGCGGTGAGGTCGCGGCCGAAGCGCTCCAGGGGCGAGCCGGCCTCAACCGGCTCGAGGCGCATCTCCCCCTCGGGGGCGGCGGGGCCGACCGGGGCCGCCGGGGCGGGGGCGGGGCCGGGGCCGGCGGCGGGCGGGGCATCGATCCAGGCATCGGCGGGGGGGCCGGCGGCCGTCCGCGGCGGTTCCCCCCTCGGGGGTTCGGCCCTGGGGGAGTCTCCCCTGGCGGGTTCGGGGCGGGCGGCGACACGGCTTTCACCAGGCCGCATCTGGCGCATCAGCAGGTCTTCGCTGAGGCCCTCCTCCGCCAGCAGGGCGGCGCCGATGCGCGGCTCTTCCACGAGGGCGAGCAGCAGATGGGGGATGTCGAGCAGCCGGGAGCCCCAGGCGGAGCGGCGACGGTCCGCCGCCTCCAGCAGATCCTCGAGGGCGTCGCCGATGAAGAGGCTGCCGCCGGGGACGCTGGGCTGGTCGGCGCAGAAGGATTCGAGCCGGTCCAGCAGGCGGCCGGGGTCGAGGGGCAGCGGTTCGACCCAGGCGGCGAAGCGGGGCTCCTGCAGCAGGGTGAGCAGCAGATGCTCCACGTCCATCGTGCCGTGGCGCCAGCGGCGGGCCTGGTCCTGGCTGGCCAGCAGCAGCTCCCAGGCGTCGTCGCTGAAGCGATCGGGATCGCTGGTGAGGCTGGCGGGGGGTTGGGGAGGGCGCTCGAGGGCCATGTCAGGCGGCCGTGGCCGGGGCGGCGGCGAGCTGGATCAGTTCGATGCGGTAGCCATCGGGATCCTCCACGAAGGCGATCACCGTGGTGCCGCCCTTCACCGGGCCGGGCTCGCGCACGATCCGGCCGCCCCGGGCGCGGATGGCCTCGCAGGTGGCGAGGATGTCCTCGCAGCCGATGGCGATGTGGCCGTAAGCGTCGCCGAGGGCATAGCGGTCGGTGTCCCAGTTCCAGGTGAGCTCGAGCACGGCGGTCTCGCTCTCCGCCCCGTAGCCCACGAAGGCAAGCGTGTAACGACCGCCGGGATTCTCGCGGCGACGCAACAGGCGCATGCCGAGCACCTCGGTATAGAAGGCGATCGAGCGCTCCAGATCACCGACCCGGAGCATGGTGTGGAGCAGGCGCATGGCGACCAACCGCTGCCGCCATTCTGACGAGGGGAGCCCGCGCCGGTAGGCAGGGGCACAGAAGGCTGGGGAGGGAGGGCCCATAGGATCCAGCGGTGCCGCTGCCGCCCTGTGTACGACTCCCTCGACCTGGTGATCGATTCGATCGTGGCCCGGGAGGTGCTCGATTCCCGCGGCACCCCCACGGTGGAGGCCGAGGTGTATCTGGAGGGCGGCGCCTTCGGGCGGGCGATCGTGCCCAGCGGCGCCAGCACCGGCGCCCATGAGGCCCACGAGCTGCGGGATGGCGGCAAGCCCTACTTC
>JBIKTO010000041.1:0-10417 GCA_044348065.1 Cyanobium sp. | reverse complement strand
GCCGGTTCTGTATTTAGTCTTGCAACAACTGGGATCTCAGCTCTTTCGCTCCAGGCTGCCTGGGCTTCGGATCTCTCGGATCCACAGTTGTTGGCCAGCCTCGAGGTCTGCACCCCCAAGAATGCCCTCGACCGTCTGATGCTCGGTAATGCGCGCTTTGCCAAGGCCTGGATGGAGGCCCGTGGTCTGCCCACGGCAACGGAGAGAATGCGGGTGATCAAGCAGATCTGGACCAGCGAATGCCAGATCGACCCACTGGCTCTGGAACAAGGTCAGAGACCCTTCGCAGCGACGCTGTCCTGCGCCGATTCCCGGGTTGATCCGAGCTGGCTGTTTGCATGCGGCACCGGTGAACTGTTCGAAGTTCGCTGTGCAGGCAACACCGCCTTTGCTGATGCGGTGGCGTCTCTGGAATATGCCGTCTCTTCGCTGGGTACTCAACTCATCCTGGTGATTGGCCACAGCGGTTGTGGCGCCGTCAAGGCAGCGATGGACAGTTCCCCGTTGACGCCTCTGCTGGAGGAACTCGTCAGACCGATCAGGGCCTCGATTATCGGCGAAACTGATCTCACACACGCCGTGCAGGCCAATGCCCGCAACGCTGCTGCACAGCTCAGCCAACGTAGTGACCTGCTGAGGGCTGCCCAGTCGCAGGGCAAGCTCACCATTCGCAGCGCCTACTTCGATCTGGGTACGGGTGTGGTCAGCCTGATCTGATTTCGTCGAGCCTCGCCCTAGCCGCGATTGGTTGATTCCCCGTAGGTCATGGATCAGTCCCGGGCTTGTCGGACGTCGTCTGAAGACAAGAAGCCTCACCCTCTGCGGTGTTTACTTAACCACGTTTCGATTGACCATGTCAGAGTCTAGAGCACGTCTCAGCCTTCGATCTCAGCTCATGCTGATGTTAATCAGCGTTAGTGTCGCCGCCATGGTTGTCATCGCCTATCTGGGTTATCACAGTGGTGAGCTGAATCTGACGACGCGAATCTTTCAGCAGCTGACCAGTGTTCGTGCTTCCAAGACCTATCAGATGCAGGCCTATTTCAGATCTCTCTATTCCCAGGTGGAGGTGCTGAGTGAGGACCTGATGGTGGTGGATGCCATGAAGGAGTTCAGGCTTGCTTACCAGGAGCTTGAGGCCAGGAGCATCCCTGAGTCGTGGCGGCAGTCGATCGATCAGTTTTATCGGCAGAGTTTTCTGCCCCAGCTTCCCAGTCGGGATGAGGGATTGCCGATTGCCGATCTCTACGAGCCCCATGACAGCGCTGGTGAATACCTTCAGCACCATTATATTGCCTCCAATCTTGATGCTGTTGGCGGCAAGCAGCAATTGCTGGATGCAGGTGATGGCAGTCAATACAGCAGGACGCATGCTCGATATCACCCCTTGTTGCGTCGGTATCACGACTTATTTGGCTACGAAGATCTGTTTCTTATTGACCCGGAGAGTGGCGCCATCGTCTACTCGATATTAAAGGAGGTGGATTTCGGAACCAGCTTGTTGAACGGTCCCTATCGTCATAGTAATCTGGCCGATGCTGTCAAAGCTGCCATCAACGCCAACGCCAGAGGGTTTGTCAAAATCGTTGATTTTGACCATTACCTCCCGTCCTTTGGAGCGCCGGCTGCTTTTCTCGCGGCACCCGTTTTTGATGGGGACCAGCTCGTTGGTGTTCTCGCCATCCAGGTGCCAGTTGATGAGATTAATCGGGTGATGACCGGAAACAGAAACTGGCAAAAGGATGGACTTGGGCTCAGCGGTGAGACCTATCTTGTCGGGCCGGATCATGCGATGCGATCGGTTTCCAGATTCCTGGTGGAGGACCCTGCGGCTTATCTTGAGGGGCTTGATGGCATGAATGTGAGTTCTGAAGCCATCGAAGACATCCGTCGTTATGGCACGACCATCCTGGCTCAGAAGTTGGAGTCCGAGGCAATCCGCAATGCCTTGGATCGCCGTGAGGGAACGATGATTGTTGATGATTATCGTGGCATAAGAGTGCTCAGCTCCTTTGCGCCCCTCAACGTCAAGGGGCTCGACTGGGCTGTCCTTTCAGAGGTTGATCTTGATGAAGCCTTTGCGCCTGTGAATGCATTCAAGCGCCAGATTCTTGTCTGGGGTTCTCTGAGTATCCTGCTGATCACAATGGCTTCTCTGTGGCTGTCTTCGCTTTTCATTCAGCCTGTCAGGCAGCTGATTAATAGCGCTGTTCAGATCCGCAATGGTGAGCTCCATGCGATTGTTACATCGGAGAACAGCGGCGAGTTTGGGGAGTTGGCCGAGGCTCTCAGCGGCATGGTTGATCGCCTGCAGTCCCTGACCAGGGCCAGTGATGAGCAGAGTCGGCAGCGTCTTGAACTGCTGTATCAGCTGCTGCCTTCAGCGGCCACTGATCGGCTGCTCCATGGTGAGACTGCCATTGTTGAGCCACTCGAGAATGTTTCGGTGATGGTTACCGAGATCATTGGCTTCAATCGTTTTGTTCGTCTGATGAGTGGTGAGCAGCAGTTGCGCTTGCTCCATGATCTCGTTGCCCGTTTTGACTCCCAGTTACAAGCTTGTGGTGTCGACAAGATAGGCCTGTTCGGTGATCACTATGTTTCGGCCGGTGGACTGTTAATGATGCGGCTTGATCATATTGGAAGAATGGCGACCTGCGCTCTTGAGCTGCAGGCCCAGGTGCGTGGATTTAATCAACAGCATGGCTGCGAGTTGAATGTAGCTAGCAGTATTCACTCCGCTGATGTCGCCGCTGGGGTCGTCGGCACTACCAGGATGATCTATGACGTACGTGGTGACGCTGAATCAATCGCGCGAGCCATGCTCAGCCAGGTCGAGTCAGCTGAAGGCGCGATCCTGGTCTCGGATCCGATCTACGAGTTTCTCCATGATGTGTATGCGTTTGAGCGAGTCGATTGCACGGCTGCGCCAGCGGTTGATGCCGGCTTCACGATCTGGCGCCTGACCGGCAGCAAACGCGACCAGGTGCAGGAGCTGTGATGATGGACATCGGCAACGATGGGCTCACGACACCTGCTCTGCTGCTTGCGATCGGATTCCCCTCCATCCAACTGCTTCTCAGTGAGGCGATTCAGAAGCTCAGGCAGCAGGGGCGCCCCCTTGTGGGGACACTTCAGATTCTACGCAATCTGCTGATGCCATCTCTGGCATCGCTGATTTTTCTCGCCGACATCGTGCATCTTGACCATGAGAGCAGGGCGATCCGCTTCAACGAAACCGTTCTGTGGATCTGCCTGCTGGTCGCGTCGCTGTCACTGTTTGATCTCTTGCTTTTCTCGGGCACTGAAGCGGCTCAGAGACCACCGCTGCAGCGCGGCAGCGATTCCGCTGCCGATGGGGAGAGCTGGCAGTCCCGCATTCCCAAGCTGTTCCGCGACCTGGCGCGGGTGTTTCTGATCCTGCTGGGCGCCGCGATCATCCTGTCGGTTACCTGGGGCATCGATCTCGGTGGACTGGTGGCGGCGCTCGGTGTTGGTTCAGTGGTGATCGGCCTGGCCCTGCAGGACACCCTGGGCAGTCTCGCCGCCGGCATCACGCTCCTGTTCGAAAAACCCTTCGAGAAGGGAGATTGGCTGAAAGTTGGCGATTCTGTGGGCAAGGTCACCGATATCAACTGGCGTGCCGTGCGCATCGAGACCATCGACAATGTTCAGATCATCATTCCACAGATCATCATTGGCAAGCAGACGATCACGAACTATAGTCAGCCAAACAAGGCGCATAAGGAGGAGATCTTCCTTCGCTATTCGTATCGCCACCCACCCAATCTCGTCAAGCGTGTTCTGCGTGCCACGGCCCTGTCTACACCCGGGGTTCTCGAGCAGCCTGATGTCAAGGTGGCAACCGTAAAGTATGAGGATACAGGGATCAGCTATAGAGTTACATTCTTCGTGGAAAGTTATCAGGAGCGCCTGCGGGTGCGCGACGATTTCCAGACTCGTATCTGGTATGCCAACCAGCGCTTCAAGCTGATCATCCCGCTGCCCATCCGCGAGATTCTTCAGGCGGATGCGGGCGATCGTGATCCCAATCCAGGCGAGCGACTGTCGCAAGGTCTCGAGGCAATTCCCGTGCTGGCCAATGTGGAGCGCGAATCGCTGTCGAACCTCACCGAGGAGGCCAGCCTCAATGCGTTCGCAGCTGGTGAGCAGGTGTTCGCCGAAGGGGATTATGTCAGGGCGCTTTATTTCATTCTGGCTGGCCGTGCCGAGGCCTCAATCGTCGATTCCGCCGGAATGACGCGCGTGGTGTATTCCCTGGCCAGGGGGGATTTTTTTGGCGAGATCGCGCTGTTCAGCGACAAGCCCAGCCCGGTCACGGTGCGTGCGACCGAGGACCTGGAGGTGACGCTGATTCTGCCCGACCAGGCTCAGACCTTGGTGGAACGCAAGCCGAGTCTGGCTCGCGAACTGGGGACCACAATCGAGGCCCGTACGCGCCTGATCGAATCAGCCCGCCTGGGATCCATCTCCACGTCCTGATCGCCTCCGCCCTGACCCGATGAATGCAGGCCCGGTTAATCCCTCACCGCTGCTGCTGCTCTGCCAGCGCCGTTTTCTCAACCTCTGCAGGTTCAGTTGGAGCTCATGCGCTGGTGCGCCAGGCGCTCCCGCTTGCCTACCGTCACAACCAGCACCAGGAGTTTGATCTTGTAGCGATGAGTGGATCTCCGCAGCTTGCTGGTGGTCATCCGCGGCTCGATCAGTCGTTCGGCCAGCCTCTTCTTGTACGGCTCTCGGATCCCTGAGCTCAGGGTCCACCACTCTTGCAGGGCCTCGGGATGAAAGGCCAGCTCATCGGGCATCGAGGCTGACCGGCAGCTCCCCGTAGGCCTTGGCTGGAACGCAGGTGAAGGCCGCGACGGTGGCTATCGGGTTCTTTTTGTGTTTCGAGACGCTTACGGCGGTTTCGGTCAGCACCGCGGTGTGCCATCAGGGGGGGGCAGGTCAGCTCAGGACCGCATCATGGGTTGCGTTCCAGGTCTCGGATCTGGTCGATCCACGACGCCGATCCGGGCTGATCAAGAACGCTCAGAGCTGGCTTTGAAACGACAAGGCGGTGAGAACCCCTGTGAGAGGATTTCACCCATCGCGGGAGTCACCAGTCATCCGCAGTCATGACCTGGCGTTCTATCAACAAGTGCCAAGCGAGTGGATCGCTTCAGGAACAGAGAATTCAAGCCCTGGGCTGAAAGCGGGTGACCGGATTCGAACCGGCGACGTTCAGCTTGGGAAGCTGACATTCTACCACTGAATTACACCCGCATCCAGTTAAACCTAGCATGCCCACCTGCGGCCTCAGGGCTTGGCGGCGGCAGCGGCCGGTTCTTCGCATTTCACCGCCGCCGAGAGCTGCCGGCGTGCGGAGATCACCGGCTCCGACTTGGCCTTGAGCTGGAGGGCAGCGGCCTGGAGAGTCTGGTTCTTATTGCTGGCGACCCGGTTCACTTCGGCTTTGAAGGTTTTGAGCTGAGCCTGGAAATTCTGCAAGCGCAACGTCTCCAGTGTCTGCTCCGCCTGCTCCAGACCCGTCAGGGCGGAAGCCAGGGCCCGGTCCGCCGCCGTGGCCTCGCCCACCGTGGAGGTGGGCTTGAGGGCGGCCACCTGCTCGAGGGCCTGGCCCACGGCGGCCAGCTGGGCGCAGATCTTGGCTTCGGTTTTCTGCTCCTTCTTCGCCAGGTCCTTCGGCTGGCAGCCGGCGACGGCGAGGGTCAGCAGGGCGGTGAGGGCGAGCAGCGGGCGGCGCATGGCGAAGTTCTGTTCACCATGAACCTTAGGCAGCCAGCGCCGTTTCGCCATCCACCCTCAGCGGCTGAGTTCCGCCGCGGCGGCGGCCACCCCGGCGCCGGTGGGGGCCTGGGCCAGGCCGAGGGCCTGGAGGGTGGCCTCGATCGCCGCCACCGCCGTGAGGATGTCGCGGTCGCACACGAAGCCCAGGTGGCCGATGCGGAACACCTGGCCCTTGAGGTGGTCCTGCCCGCCCGCCAGCAGGATGTCGAAGCGCTTGCGCACCTCCTTGCGCAGGTCCTCCGCGTCGATCCCCTGCGGCGCCACGGCGGTGATCGCCGGGCTGCCGTGGCCCTCGGCGGCGTAGAGCGGCAGGCCGATCGCCTTCATCGCCGCCTGGGTGGCGCGGCGGTGGCGGTCGTGGCGGCGCACGATCGCCTCCAGGCCCTCCGCCTGCATCATCGTGAGGGCGGCCTCCAGGGCGAAGTAGAGGTTGATCGCCGGCGTGAAGGGGTTGCTGTCGGCCTTCGCCGCTTTCCGGTATTTGCCCAGATCCAGATAGAACTTCGGCAGATCGGAGCGCTCGTAGGCCGCCCAGGCCCGCTCGCCCATGGCCACGAAGCTCAGGCCCGGCGGCATCATGTAGCCCTTCTGGGAGCCCGAGCCGATCACGTCCACACCCCAGGCATCCATCGGCACATCGGTGGCGCCCAGGCTGGTGACGCAATCGGCGATCGTCAGGGCCGTGCCGTGGGCGCGCACGTGGGCGGCGATCGTCTGCAGGTCGTTGATCACCCCGGTGGAGGTTTCCGAGTGGGTGAGGATCACCGCCCGGATGCGTTTCTCGGCATCGGCCTCCAGCGCCGTGCGGAACGCCTCGGGATCGAGGGGCTGGCCCCACTCGGCCTTGATCACCTGCACATCCAGCCCGTAGGCCTGCGCCACCTTCACCCAGCGCTCGCCGAACTTGCCGTTGTCGCCGCAGAGCACCCGGTCGCCGCGGCTCAGCACGTTGACGATGCCCGCTTCCATGGCGGCGGTGCCGCTGCCGGTGAGCACCAGCACGTCGTGGCTGGTCTGGTGCAGCCACTGCAGCTGCTCCGTGGTGCGGTGCACGATCTTTTGGAAATCGGCGCTGCGGTGGCCGATCGGATGGCGCGCCATCGCCTGCAGAACCGTCTCCGGCACCGGGGTGGGGCCGGGGATCATCAGGGTGAGCTTGTCCTGCATGGTGGCGGCGGCGGGGGCTGGTTGCGGCGGTGCGGGCCGCGCAATCAACCACCATAAAAAATGACGTTCCCCCTCCCCCTCCGATGCGCGGCCTGACGCTGCCCGTGTGGCTGGCCGCCGCGGCCCGCTCGGCCCTCGGGGCGCTGCAGGGCGAGCCCTTCGATCCGGCGCCCGAGCTGGAGCTGCTGGAGCCTCCGGGGCGGCGGCCGGTGCCGGTGGAGGCAGCCGCCCTGCTGGGGGAGGGCTGGAGCCTCGGCCGCAGCCGCTGCGACCCCGGCGAGGGGCTCGATCTCACCCGCGGCCTGGAGGTGTGGGCCCTGCTGCGCTGGCGGGAGCTTCCCACCCACCCCGGCGATCCGCAGGCCTGGCTGCTGATCGAGGCCGGCGAGGGGGTGGGGGTGCACGCCGCCAGCGGCGAGGCCTGCCTCTCCGCCTATGCCCGCCGCCTGCTGGAGGCCAACCTGCGGCCCCTGCTGCCGGCCGGCCGCGGGCTGGGGCTGCGGGTGGTGCTGCCGGGCGGGCGGCGCCTGGCCGAGCGCACCAGCAACGCCGCCTTCGGGGTGGTGGAGGGCCTCGCCCTGATCGGCACCCGCGCCGAAACCCAGGCCGGCGCCGGCCCTGATCTCCTCGCCCAGGGGCTGGCCGCGCTGGCGGCGCGCACGGCGGCGCCCGGGTTCGCGGGCGATCTGGTGCTGGTGATCGGTGAGAACGGTCTCGATCTGGCCCCGCGCCTCGGCCTGCCACCGGAGCTGCTGCTCAAGGCCGGCAACTGGCTCGGCCCCCTGCTGGTGGCCGCCGCCGAGCGGGGCGTGCGGCGCCTGCTGCTGTTCGGGTACCAGGGCAAGCTGCTCAAGCTCGCCGGTGGCATCTTCCACACCCACCACCACCTGGCGGATGGCCGCGCCGAGGTGCTCACCGCCCTGGCGGCCCTGGAGGGCCTGGCCGGCGAGGCGTTGCGGCAACTGCACGACGCCCCCACCGTGGAGGCCGCCCTGGCGGCCCTGGAGGAGCGTGATGCCGCGGCGGCGGAGCGGCTGCGGGCCCGGCTGGCGGCCGCGGTGGAGGCCCGCAGCGCCGCCTACCTGGCCCGCCATGGCGGGCCGCCGATGCTGGTGGGAGCGGCCCTGTTCGACCGCGCCCGGCGCCTGCGGGTCTGCGGCCCCCGCGGCGCCGAACTGCTGGAGGCGTTCAGGCGGCCGGCCTAGGGTGCAGGGAACGACCCGGTGGCTTCCGTCACCGGCTGACTGCCGCACCAATGACCCAGCAGCTGTCCCGGCCGCCCGTCCGTGATGCGGCCAGCGGCTCCAGCCGCCACCCGGCGATCGTGATCCTCGACTTCGGCTCCCAGTACTCGGAGCTGATCGCCCGGCGCGTCCGGGAGACCGAGGTGTTCTCGCTCGTGATGGGCCACTCCACCAGCGCCGCCGAGCTGGCCCGGCTGGCCCCCCGTGGCATCATCCTCAGCGGCGGCCCCAGCTCCGTCTACGAGCCGGGGGCGCCCCTCTGCGATCCGGGCATCTGGGAGCTGGGCATCCCGGTGCTCGGGGTCTGTTACGGCATGCAGCTGATGGTGCAGCAGCTGGGCGGTTCGGTGGTGGCGGCCGGTCGGGCCGAATACGGCAAGGCGCCCCTGTTCGTGGATGACCCCACCGACCTGCTCACCAACGTGGAGGAGGGCTCCACGATGTGGATGAGCCACGGTGATTCGGTGGAGCGCCTGCCGGAGGGCTTCGTGCGCCTGGCCCACACCGCGAACACCCCCGAGGCGGCGGTGGCGCACCATGGGCGTCACCTCTACGGCGTGCAATTCCACCCCGAGGTGGTGCATTCCAGCTGCGGCATGGTGCTGCTGCGCAATTTCATCTACCACGTCTGCGGCTGCCAGCCCGACTGGACCACCGCCGCCTTCATCGACGAGGCCGTCGCCGAGGTGCGCGCCCAGGTGGGCGACAAGCGCGTGCTGCTGGCCCTCTCCGGCGGGGTCGACTCCTCGACCCTGGCATTCCTGCTGCACCGGGCGATCGGCGATCGCCTCACCTGCATGTTCATCGACCAGGGCTTCATGCGCAAAGGCGAGCCGGAGTTCCTGATGGAATTCTTTGATCGCCAGTTCCACATTCGCGTGGAATACATCAATGCCCGCGAACGGTTCCTCACCCGCCTCGAGGGTGTTTCCGATCCGGAGGAGAAGCGCAAGATCATCGGCGCCGAGTTCATTCGTGTCTTCGAGCAGGAGAGCAAGCGGCTCGGTCCCTTCGATTACCTCGCCCAGGGCACCCTCTACCCCGATGTGATCGAATCGGCCGGCACCAACATCGATCCCGCCACCGGCGAGCGGGTGGCGGTGAAGATCAAGAGCCACCACAACGTGGGCGGCCTGCCCAAGGATCTGCAGTTCAAGCTGGTGGAGCCCCTGCGCCGCCTGTTCAAGGACGAGGTGCGCAAGGTGGGCCGCAGCCTGGGGCTGCCCCAGGAGATCGTGGGGCGCCATCCCTTCCCGGGCCCCGGCCTGGCGATCCGCATCCTCGGCGAGGTGAGCGCCGAGAAGCTCGACATCCTCCGGGACGCGGACTGGATCGTGCGCGAGGAGGTGCGCGAAGCCGGTCTCTACGACGAGATCTGGCAGGCGTTCGCCGTGCTCCTGCCGGTGCGCAGCGTCGGCGTGATGGGCGATAAGCGCACCTACGCCTACCCGGTGGTGCTGCGCTGCGTCTCCTCCGAGGACGGCATGACGGCCGACTGGTCCCGCCTGCCCTACGACCTGCTGGAGACGATCTCCAACCGCATCGTCAACGAGGTGAAGGGGGTCAACCGGGTCGTGCTCGACATCACCAGCAAGCCCCCCGGCACCATCGAGTGGGAGTGAGGGGGCGGACGGTCGCCGCGGCGACCCTCCCTGGCGGCCGGCGGGGGGCGCCGATACCATCGGAGCCCGCCGGAATTCGCTCCGCCGTGACCCCCGCCACCAGCGCCGCCGCCGACCCCGATCAGGATCCTGCCCTGTTGCAGCGGCGCCTGCAGCAGGACACGATCCTGCTGGCGGGCAAGACCATCTATCTCAACCCCTTCCTCTACTGGCGCCGCTTCGACGCCAACACCGACCGCTGGCTGCGCGAACCCGGCCAGATGAGCGAAGACCAGATCGGCGCCAATCGCCTGCGCTTCTATCCCGAGGTGGCCTGGGATCAGCTCGAACCCGCCGAGCTGGCCATCAAGGACGGCGCCGTGGAGATGTTCCTCAAGAGCCTGGAGCTGATCAGCACCTTCAACCCGGACCTCAACGCCGGCCACCTGCTGGAGGTGGAGCGCAAGATGGCCGTCACCAAGAAGAAGGCCTTCGAGCGCTGGGTGGAGCGCGCCCTGCGGCGCCGCGAGCAGGAGGAGCTGCGCCAGCGGCGGCGCTTCGACCGGGAACGCTTCCTGCGGGGCTGGCTGGAGT
>JBIKTO010000355.1:0-3438 GCA_044348065.1 Cyanobium sp. | reverse complement strand
AGCGACCTGCTGGAGGCGGTGCTGGAGAGCTTCGAGCCCGCCTCCAGCGCCCGCCAGCGCTGCGGCATCGCCCTGGCCGCCCTGGCCCGCCACCACGGCCTGGCGCTGCCGGAGGACTGGAGCGAGCGCGCCGGCGGCTACGGCCTGCACGCGGCCCGCTTCCGGCGCCTCCCCAGCGACGGCCAGATCCTCTCCCTGCTGGATCAGATCCCCAGCACCCCCTGGCGGCTGGCCTACGGGCTGATGGCCACCTACGGGCTGCGCAACCACGAGGTGTTCTTCTCCGACCTCTCCGCCCTCGCCCCCGGGGGTGATCGGGTGATCCGGGTGCTGCCCGGCACCAAGACCGGCGAGCACCAGGTGTGGCCCTTCCAGCCGGAGTGGGTGGAGCACTTCGACCTGGAGCGCCTGGGGCAGGATCCCACCGCCCTGCCGCCGGTGCGCACCGACCTGCGCCACACCACCCTGCGCCAGGCCGGGCGGCGCGTCGCCGAGCAGTTCCGCCGCTACGGGCTGCCGATCACCCCCTATGACCTGCGCCACGCCTGGGCGGTGCGCACCATCCACATCGGCCTGCCCGACACCGTGGCGGCGCGGATGATGGGGCACTCGGTGGCCATTCACACCCGCACCTACCACCACTGGATCACCCGCCGCGACCAGCAGCAGGCGGTGGATGCGGCCCTGGCCAGGCGCCGGGCGGCCTGATGCCGCCAGAGTGGGGCCACGTTCGGCCGCAAGCCCTTGAGCGCCACGCCCCCCCCAGCCAGCCCCGCGGGCCCGGATCCATCTGCTCACCCCCTTGACCGCGCGGCGGAGGAGCTCGGTCCCGGCGGATCGCTGGCGCCGGAGCGGGACGCCGAGGCCTACCGGCGGCGCATGGAACGCCGCCGCGAGGTGCAGCGCCAACGGGTGGGCGAGCGCAACCTGGAGAAGGGTCTGGTGCTGGTGTTCACCGGCGACGGCAAGGGCAAGACCACGGCCGCCCTCGGCCTGGTGCTGCGCACCCTCGGCCACGGCGAGCGGGTGGCGGTGCTGCAGTTCATCAAGGGTGGCTGGCAGCCCGGCGAGGCGAAGGCGCTGGCCCTGTTCGGCGAGGCGCTGCACTGGCACGCCCTCGGCGAGGGCTTCACCTGGGAAACCCAGGATCGGGAACGGGACCGGCAGGTGGTGCAGGCCGCCTGGGAGCAGTCCCTCGCCTACCTGGAGGATCCCGGCTGCCGATTGGTGGTGCTCGATGAGGTGAACGTGGCCCTGAAGCTCGGCTATCTGGAGCTGGAGCAGGTGCTGGAGGGCCTGGAGCGCCGTCCCGCGCTCACCCATGTGGCCCTCACCGGTCGTGGGGCGCCGCCGGCCCTGCTGGAGCGGGCCGATCTGGTGACGGAGATGCGCCAGATCCGCCATCCCTTCCGGGAGCAGGGGGTGCGGGCCCAGGCCGGGATCGAGTACTGAGGCTGGGGGTCCTTGCCGGGGCGGCGCTCAGCCCAGGTCGTCCTGGAGCCGGGCCAGGCTGCTGACCAGCAGTGACAGGCCGCTGACCAGCAGGGCGCGGTGCAGTTCAGGCTCGGCCCAGAGGTCCGGGTCCTGGCCGGCTCGCTCCAGGGTGGAGAGGGTGAGCCGGGCGAGCATGTCACTGCTGCGGGTGGCGCGATCGCTCTCCATGGCCGGGCCTCGTCGGGTCGGATGCCCCGCAGGCAAGCGGCCTGGGTCTGCCCCCGCAAGAGGGAGTGCGGAGATGGCCACGGACCCCCTTGCTACTGTGCGGCCGATCCAGGCAGGCGAGCGGGACGACGCAGCACATGGCATACCGGCGCGTCCTTCTGAAGCTGAGCGGCGAAGCCCTGATGGGCGAGCAGGGTTACGGCATCGATCCGGCCATCGTCCACTCCATCGCCCGGGATGTGGCCGAGGTGGTGGCCGATGGCATCCAGCTGGCGATCGTGGTCGGCGGCGGCAACATCTTCCGGGGCCTCAAGGGCTCGGCCGCGGGGATGGACCGTGCTACCGCCGACTACGTGGGCATGTTGGCCACGGTGATGAACGCCATCACCCTGCAGGACGGCCTTGAGCGGGCCGGCATCCCCACCCGGGTGCAGAGCGCCATCTCGATGCAGGAGGTGGCGGAGCCCTACATCCGCCGCCGCGCCATCCGCCACATGGAGAAAGGCCGGGTGGTGATCTTCGCCGCGGGCACGGGCAATCCCTTCTTCACCACCGACACCACCGCCGCCCTGCGGGCGGCGGAGATCGGCGCCGATGTGGTGTTCAAAGCCACCAAGGTGGACGGGGTCTACGACAAGGATCCGGCCCGCTTCCCCGACGCGGTGCGCTACGAAAGCCTCACCTTCCTGGAGGTGCTGAGCAGCGAGCTCGAGGTGATGGATGGCACCGCCATTGCCCTCTGCAAGGACAACGCCATCCCGATCGTCGTCTTCGACCTCTTCGGTGCCGGCAACATCGGCCGGGCCGTCGCCGGCGAACCGATCGGCACGAGCATCGTGCCGGCCCACTGAGCTTCAGCCCTCCCCCCCTCCCAACGCCCTCTCCCTCCGCCATGGACCTGGAAGCCAGCATGCGCAAGTCGGTGGAAGCCACCCAGCGCACCTTCAACACGATCCGCACCGGCCGCGCCAACGCCTCCCTGCTCGACAAGATCAGCGTGGAGTATTACGGCGCCGAGACACCGCTGAAATCGCTGGCGACGATCTCGACGCCCGATTCCCAGACGATCCAGATCCAACCTTTCGACGGCGGCTCCCTCAACCTGATCGAAAAGGCGATCAGCATGAGCGATCTCGGCCTCACCTGCAACAACGACGGCCGCACGATCCGCATCAACATCCCACCCCTCACCGAAGACCGCCGCAAGGATCTCTGCAAGCTCGCCGCCAAATACGCTGAGGAGGGCAAGGTGGCGCTGCGCAACCTGCGCCGCGACGGCATCGATCGCATCAAGAAACAGGAGAAGGAGGGCGAGCTCTCCGAAGACCAGAGCCGCGACGAGCAGGAGAAGGTGCAGAAGCTCACCGACCGCTTCATCAGCGAGCTGGAGAAGCAGCTGGCCGCCAAGGAAGCCGACATCCTCAAGGTGTGAGGCACGCCGCTTGAGCGACAGCGATGTGATCGTGATCGGGGCCGGGCCGGCCGGGGGGGCCGCCGCCTTCCATCTGGCCGCCCGGGGTCACCGCGTGCTGCTGCTGGAGGCCCGCGACGCCGATCGGGGCAAACCCTGCGGTGGCGGCATGGCCGCCTCGGTGCAGCGCTGGTTCCCCTTCGATCTCCGTCCGGCGGTGGATCAGGTGATCGGGCGCGTGCGCTTCACCTGGTGCCTCGCCGATCCGGTCACCGCCGAGCTGCCCGGAGACGCGCCGTTCTGGATCTGCCGCCGGGCGGTGCTCGATGCCTTCCTGGCGGAGCGGGCGGTGGAGGCCGGGGCGG
>JBIKTO010000354.1:0-3444 GCA_044348065.1 Cyanobium sp. | reverse complement strand
GGGTGGGGCGCTACAAGATCAACAAGAAGTTACGCCTCACCATCCCCGACGCCACCCGCACCCTCACTCCGGAGGATGTGCTCAGCACCATCGATTACCTGATCAATCTGGAGCTCGATGTCGGTGGCGCCACCCTCGATGA
Organism: Cyanobium sp.; assembly: GCA_044348065.1. GTDB lineage: Bacteria > Cyanobacteriota > Cyanobacteriia > PCC-6307 > Cyanobiaceae > Cyanobium. The sequence continues at coordinate 3,302 of JBIKTO010000354.1, read as the reverse complement.
CATCGACCATCTCGGCAACCGTCGCGTGCGGTCGGTGGGTGAGCTGCTACAGAACCAGGTTCGCGTGGGCCTCAACCGGCTGGAGCGGATCATCAAGGAGCGCATGACCGTCGGCGAGACCGATTCGCTCACCCCGGCCCAGCTGGTCAACCCCAAGCCACTGGTGGCGGCGATCAAGGAGTTCTTCGGCTCCAGCCAGCTGAGCCAGTTCATGGATCAGACCAATCCCCTGGCCGAGCTCACCCACAAGCGGCGCATCAGCGCCCTGGGCCCCGGCGGCCTCACCCGCGAGCGGGCCGGCTTCGCCGTCCGCGACATCCACCCCTCCCACTACGGCCGCATCTGCCCGATCGAAACGCCGGAAGGCCCGAATGCAGGCCTGATCGGCTCGCTGGCCACCCATGCCCGCGTCAACGAGTACGGCTTCATCGAGACACCGTTCTGGAAGGTGGAGAACGGCGTGGTGAACAAACAGGGCAATCCGATCTATCTCTCCGCCGACCTGGAGGATGAGTGCCGGGTCGCCCCCGGTGACGTGGCTACCGACAGCGAGGGCCGCATCACCGCCGATCTGGTGCCGGTGCGCTATCGCCAGGACTTCGAGACCGTGCCGCCCAGCCAGGTGGACTACGTGCAGCTCTCGCCGGTGCAGGTGATCTCGGTGGCCACCTCCCTGATCCCCTTCCTGGAGCACGACGACGCCAACCGCGCGCTGATGGGTTCGAACATGCAGCGCCAGGCGGTGCCGCTGCTGCGGCCCGAGCGGCCGCTGGTGGGCACCGGCCTGGAAACTCAGGTGGCGCGTGACTCCGGCATGGTGCCGATCACCCGGGTCAACGGCACCGTCACGTTCGTGGACGCCACCCTGATCGCCATTCGCGACGAGCAGGGCAGCGAGCATCTGCACCACCTGCAGAAGTACCAGCGCTCCAACCAGGACACCTGCCTCAACCAGCGGCCGATCGTGCGCCAGGGCGACACGGTGATCGCTGGCCAGGTGCTGGCGAATGGCTCCGCCTGTGAAGGCGGTGAGATCGCCCTGGGCCAGAACGTGCTGATCGCCTACATGCCCTGGGAGGGTTACAACTACGAGGACGCCATCCTGGTGAGCGACCGGCTGGTGCAGGACGACCTCTACACCTCGGTGCACATCGAGAAGTACGAGATCGAGGCCCGCCAGACGAAGCTCGGGCCTGAGGAGATCACCCGCGAGATCCCCAATGTGGCAGAGGAGAGCCTGGGCAATCTCGATGAGATGGGCATCATCCGCATCGGCGCCTACGTCGAGAGCGGCGACATCCTGGTGGGCAAGGTGACGCCCAAGGGCGAATCCGACCAGCCGCCGGAGGAGAAGCTGCTGCGGGCGATCTTCGGCGAGAAAGCCCGCGACGTGCGCGACAACTCCCTGCGGGTGCCCAGCACCGAGCGGGGCCGGGTGGTGGACGTGCGCATCTACACCCGCGAGCAGGGCGATGAGCTGCCGCCCGGCGCCAACATGGTGGTGCGGGTGTACGTGGCCCAGCGCCGCAAGATCCAGGTGGGCGACAAGATGGCCGGCCGCCATGGCAACAAGGGCATCATCAGCCGCATCCTTCCCCGCGAGGACATGCCCTACCTGCCCGATGGCACGCCGATCGACATCGTGCTCAACCCCCTGGGGGTGCCGAGCCGCATGAACGTGGGCCAGGTGTTCGAGTGCCTGATGGGCTGGGCGGCTTCCCACCTCAACGCCCGGGTCAAGGTGGTGCCCTTCGATGAGATGCACGGTGTTGAAACGTCCAAAAACACCGTCACCGCCTACCTGGAGGAGGCGGCCCGTCAGCCCGGCAAGGACTGGGTCTACGACCCGGACCATCCCGGCAAGATCCAGCTGATCGATGGCCGCAGCGGCGAACCCTTCGACCAGCCGGTCACGGTGGGTTACGCGCACATCCTCAAGCTGGTGCACCTGGTGGACGACAAGATCCACGCCCGCTCCACCGGCCCCTATTCGCTGGTGACCCAGCAGCCCCTGGGCGGCAAGGCCCAGCAGGGCGGCCAGCGGCTCGGGGAGATGGAGGTGTGGGCCCTGGAGGCCTATGGCGCCGCCTACACCCTGCAGGAGCTGCTCACCGTCAAGTCTGACGACATGCAGGGCCGCAACGAGGCGCTCAACGCCATCGTCAAGGGCAAGCCGATCCCCCGCCCGGGCACGCCGGAGTCGTTCAAGGTGCTGATGCGCGAGCTGCAGTCCCTCGGTCTCGACATCGCCGTCTACACCGACGCCGGCGAAGAGGTCGACCTGATGCAGGACGTCAACCCCCGCCGCAGCACCCCCAGCCGGCCCACCTACGAATCCCTCGGCGTCGCGGACTACGACGACGACTGATCAGCTGAGCCCCAGTCGCTGGGCGGTCCGCCGCCCGGCGGCTCCGGTCCCCTCCCCTCCCTTTCTTTCCCGCGCGTCCGGTTCCCATGTCCAACAGCAACCTCCGCACCGAAAACCACTTCGATTACGTCAAGATCACGCTCGCTTCCCCCGAGCGGATCATGCAGTGGGGGCAGCGCACGCTGCCCAACGGCCAGGTGGTGGGTGAGGTCACCAAGCCGGAGACGATCAACTACCGCACCCTCAAGCCCGAGATGGACGGGCTGTTCTGCGAGAAGATCTTCGGCCCCTCCAAGGACTGGGAGTGCCATTGCGGCAAGTACAAACGGGTGCGCCACCGCGGCATCGTCTGCGAGCGCTGCGGTGTGGAGGTTACCGAGAGCCGGGTGCGGCGCCATCGGATGGGCTTCATCAAGCTGGCGGCACCGGTGTCGCACGTGTGGTACCTGAAGGGGATCCCCAGCTATGTGGCGATCCTGCTCGACATGCCGCTGCGCGATGTCGAGCAGATCGTCTACTTCAACTGTTACGTGGTGCTCGATCCGGGCGACCACAAGGAGCTCACCTACAAGCAGCTGCTCACCGAGGATGAGTGGCTGGAGATCGAGGATGAGATCTTCGCCGAGGATTCCGAGATCGAGAATGAGCCGATCGTCGGCATCGGCGCCGAGGCGCTCAAGCGCCTGCTCGAAGACCTCAACCTCGCCGAGATCGCCGAGCAGCTGCGCGAGGAGATCAGCGCCAGCAAGGGCCAGAAGCGGGCCAAGCTGATCAAGCGGCTGCGGGTGATCGACAACTTCATCGCCACCAATGCCCGGCCGGAGTGGATGGTGCTGGATGTGATCCCGGTGATTCCGCCCGACCTGCGGCCGATGGTGCAGCTCGATGGCGGCCGCTTCGCCACCAGCGACCTGAATGATCTCTACCGGCGGGT
>JBIKTO010000353.1:0-3445 GCA_044348065.1 Cyanobium sp. | reverse complement strand
AGGTGGGCACGCTCAGCAGCCGGGCGCTGGAGCTCACACCCCGCAGATTGGCCACCATCACCAGCAACACCGCCACCAGGCAGAGGGGCACCCGCTCCGCCTCCAGGGCCGGGAAGTAGGAGGTGAGGGCGGCGATCCCCGCCGCCACGCTCACCGCCACCGTGAGCACGTAGTCGATCGAGAGGGAGGCGCCGGCCACCAGGCCGGGGATGGCGCCCAGGTTCTCCTGGGACACCCGGTAGGAGCCACCACCATGGGGGTAGGCCTGGATCGTCTGCCGATAGCTGGTGGCCACGATCAGCATCAGGCCCACGATCAGCGCCGTGATCGGCAGGGTGGCCGAGAGGGCGGCGGCGCCGGCCATGCCCAGCACCAGCACGATCTCCTGGGTGGCGTAGGCCACCGACGAGAGGGCGTCGGAGCTGAGGATCGCCAGGGCCTCTGCGTTGCTGTAGCGCTCCTCGTGGTGGGCGCTGGTGGGCAGCGGCCGGCCGATCAGGGTCCGCTGGAGGGCCTCCAGAAACGAGAAGCGGGCCATGCCGGGGGGATGGGGATCCAACTGCAACCTACGGGGTTCCCTGAGAGGCCCTAGGTTCAGGCCGATTTCATCCGGCCATCGATGACGATCTCCGCCGCTGCCCCCCACGCCGAGGGGGGGAGCACGCCCAAGGTGGCGCGCGAGTGGCACGCGCTCCCGCCGGCGGAGTGCCTGCGGCGCCTGGAGGCCAGCGGCGAGGGGCTGAACACGGCGGAGGCCGTCCGGCGCCTGGAGCGCTATGGCCCCAACCGGCTGGAGCTGGCGGCGGGGCGCAGCAACCTGCGCATCCTCTGGGACCAGTTCAGCAACGTGATGCTGATCATGCTCCTGGCCGTCGCCGCCGTCTCGGCCGGGGTGGCGGTGGTGGAGCAGAAGTTCCCCAAGGACGCGATCGCCATCGTGCTGATCGTGCTGCTCAACGCCCTGCTCGGCTACCTGCAGGAGAGCCGCGCCCAGAAGGCCCTGCTCGCTTTGCGGCAGATGGCCCAGCCGCTGGTGCAGGTGCGCCGCGATGGCCAGTGGCAGCGGCTGGGCAGTGAGCAGCTGGTGCCCGGCGACCTGATCCGCCTGGAGGCCGGCGACCGGGTGCCGGCCGATGGGCGGGTGCTGGAGGTGGCGGAGCTGGGGCTGCGGGAGGCGGCCCTCACCGGCGAGGCCGAGGTGGTGGCCAAGCAGGCGGAGCTGCTGCACGAGCCCGGCACGCCGGTGCTGGACCGGCGCAACTGCCTGTTCCAGGGCACCGAGGTGGCCCGCGGCCGGGGGCTGGCGGTGGTCACGGAAACCGGCATGGCCACCGAGCTGGGCCAGATCGCCGAGCTGATCAGCACCGCCGGTGGCGAATCCACGCCCCTGCAGGAGCGCCTCGACGGCCTGGCCAACGTGCTGGTGGGCTCGGCCCTGGCCCTGGTGGCGGTGGTGATGGTGCTGGGCCTGCTGATGAAGCAGCAGCTGCTCAACCTGCTGGAGGTGGCCCTCTCGATGGCGGTGGCGATCGTGCCGGAGGGCCTGCCGGCGGTGATCACCGTCACCCTGGCGATCGGCACCCAGCGGATGGTGCAGCGCGCTGCCCTGATCCGCCGCCTGCCGGCGGTGGAGGCCCTGGGCTCGGTCACCGTGATCTGCTCCGACAAGACCGGCACCCTCACCCAGAACCGTCAGGTGGTGGAGGAGCTGCGCTGCGGCACCGAGGCGGTGCGTGTGGGCGGCCAGGGCTACGAGCCCGTGGGCAGCTTCACCCCCCGCCCGCTGCCGGCCCCCGAGGGGGCCAGGCCGGGCCTGAAGGAGGGGGGCCGCGACCTGCTGCTCGCCGCCGGCAGCCTCTGCAGCGACGCCGAACTGCAGCGCCAGGGCGACGGCAGCTGGGAGATCCTGGGCGACCCCACCGAGGGCGCCCTGGTGGTGGTGGCCGCCAAGGGGGGGCTGGATGGCTTCGAGCTCAAGGAGCGCTATCCCCGCCAGGCCGAGATCCCCTTCAGCTCCGAGCGGCAGCTGATGGCGGTGTGGGTGGCCGATCCCCATGGCCAGCTGCAGGCGCCCCTGGGGGAAGCCGCCGATGGCTCCACGGTGCTGCTGCTCAGCAAGGGGGCGCCGGAGGTGATCGTCTCCACCTGCGATCGCTGGCTGGATGGCGGCGGCGTCGCCGCCCTCGATAAAAGCCAGCGCCAGTGGTGGCTGGATCAGGCCCGCGAGCTGGCCGCCGCCGGCCTGCGGGTGCTCGCCTTCGCCGCCGCCCCCCACCACCCCAGCCCGGAGCGGGAGCTGGAGCGCCAGGTGCTGCTCGGGCTGATGGCCCAGCTCGATCCGGCCCGGCCCGAGGTGCCGGAGGCGGTGGCCCGCTGCCGCCACGCCGGCATCCGGCCGGTGATGATCACCGGCGACCATCCGCTCACCGCCAAGGCGATCGCCACCGGCATCGGCCTGGTGCAGGGGGACGCGAAGGTGACGATCGGCCGGGAGCTGGAGAGCCTCGACGACGCGGCCCTGCAGGAGCGGGTGGGCCAGTGCAGCGTCTACGCCCGGGTGCCGCCCGAGCAGAAGCTGCGCATCGTGCGGGCCCTGCAGGCCCGCCGCGAGGTGGTGGCGATGACCGGCGACGGCGTCAACGACGCCCCCGCCCTCAAGCAGGCCCACATCGGCGTGGCCATGGGCATCACCGGCACGGAGGTGAGCAAGGAGGCCGCCGACATGGTGCTGCTCGACGACAACTTCGCCACGATTGTGAATGCGGTGGAGGAGGGGCGGCTGGTGTACGCCAACATCCGCCGCTTCGTGAAGTACATCCTCGGCAGCAATGTGGGGGAACTGATCACGATCGCCGCCGCGCCCCTGGTGGGTCTGGTGGGGGTGCCGATGACACCGCTGCAGATCCTCTGGATGAACCTGGTCACCGATGGCGTGCCGGCCCTGGCGCTGGCCCTGGAGCCCGCCGAGGACGGCCTGATGGACAAGGCGCCGGCCGAGCCCGGCGAATCGATCTTCGCCCGCGGCATCGGCCGCTACATCCTGCGCATCGGCGTGGTCTTCGCGATCTTCGTGATCACCCTGATGCTCTACGCCCACCGCCAGGGGCTCGACTGGAAAACGATCGTGTTCACCACCCTCTGCCTGGCGCAGATGGGTCATGCCCTGGCGGCCCGCAGCGACCTCCCGCTCTGGCAGGTGAATCCCTTCTCCAACCCCTGGCTGCTCTGGGCGGTGCTGCTCACCTCGGCTCTGCAGCTCGCCCTGCTCTACGTGCCGTTCCTCTCCAACTTCTTCGGCACCACTCCCCTGTCCCTGAGCGATCTGGGCCTCTGCGTGGGGGTGAGCGTGCTGTTCTTCTTCTATCTCGAACTGGAGAAGGTGGTGCGCCTGATGCGGCGCCGCAACCACAGTGATGCCTGAATCCGGCCGATGAACGACCTGGTC
>JBIKTO010000352.1:0-3457 GCA_044348065.1 Cyanobium sp. | reverse complement strand
AGCGCGTTGTTGGCCACCAGATCGGCCAATTCGCTGGCGGTGTACCAATGGCTGGAGCGATGGCCGCGCACCAGGGCCGGCAGCTCGGCCAGGGCCCGCCAGCCGCGCTCCGCCATGGCGGAGGCCAGGGCCCGGCCGGTTTTGCTTACAAATTCGCCGGCCCCGAGCAGCAGCTGCAGCCGTGGCTTGATCACCAGATAGAAAAAGCCTCCGGGTACCAGCATCAGCGGCTGGCGCAGAAAGGAATACCACCAGCGCTGGCGCGGCGAGAGCTCGCGGTAGCGGGCCACGGTGAGCAGGGCGGAGGGTCCGCGGTAGCGGTCCCAGTTGCCGTTGTGCTTGTGGTGGAAGGCGTGGCCGCGGGACCAGGGGTGCTGGGGCAGGGCGTTGATCACCCCCAGCAGGAAGCCCGCCACCCGGTTCAGCCAGCGCTGGCGGAAGAGCGAGTCGTGGCCGCAATCGTGCATCAGCGAGAAGGTGCGGGCTGAGAACAGCACCAGCAGGGTGAGCACGGGCAGCAACGCCAGGGGCAGCGCCAGCGCTCCGGGCACGGGCAACCAGGCCAGGGCGCCCGGCGTGTGGGCGATCCAGCCGATCAACATCCAGAGCAGCACCACCGGGCCCAGGGTGTTGAGCAGCTGCCAGGCGGCGCGGGCGTCGCTGGGGTTGCGGTAAGGGGCGAGCTCGAAATCGGTGCGGCGCAGCGAACGGGCTTCGGCGGACGTCAGGAGGGTCAGGGCGCGCGGCCGGCGCCGGAAGGCCCTGACCAGGAAAGGACCCTTACCTTACTGAGACTGGCTGGCCGCTGTTCGGCGGCGCCGCAACCGGCGGGCCTGGCTCCAGGCGGCGGCCACCCCCAGCAACGGCAGGGGCCCGGGCGCCACCGGCCGAAATTCCAGCAGTTCACCCTGCAGGCTGTCGGCGTTGTTGGTGACGTAGAGGCTGCCGTCGGCGGCCACGGCCAGGGAGGTGGGCTCCTTGAGGCCACCGATGAGGCGTTCGCGATGGCCGTTGCCATCGACGCGCCAGATGCTGCCAACCCCGTTCGCCGAGAAGAAATTGTCGGTGTACTCGAGCACATACAGCGAGCCGTCAGCGGCGCTGGCGATGTCGGTGATCGAGCTGAAGCCGCTCAGGGCCTGCGTGGGCGGGCTGGTGCCGTCGCTGGCGAAGATGTTCGCCGAACCGGGTACGAAGGGGAAACCGGCCAGCTCGCCAATCAGCAACTGCTGGCTGATTGGATTGATCGTCAGGCCTGTGGGCACGGGCTCGGCGATGGAGGGGTTCGGCAGGTTCGGGGGAAACGGCCCGGGCGTGACGCTCAGGGTCGGGAAGACGAAATGGTTGAGGATCGCCATGGATCCACTCCCCGAGGGGTTGGGATCGAGGGTCAGCAGGGTGTTGCCGCCCGCATCGGTGGCGTAGAGCTTTCCCTGCAACAGCTGAAGGGCATAGGGGTTGCTGTTGAGAGCCCTGCCATCGGGGTTGTTCGCCAGTTCGTAGGCGGCCAGGTTGCTGCGGGCCTGGAGCGTGCTGCTGCCGAGGTCGATGCTCACCACCTGGCCGAACAGGGGGCTGCCCAGGTTGGCGACGTTGGGCTGGCCGGGATTCCCCCCCAGGCCGAACACACCCAGCAGGCCGGTCGGTCCGCCCAGCGCTAGATCGGCGATGCCGGTGCCTTCGCTGCCGTTTGCCTGGGCCAGGGAGGGCAGGCCGTTGAGCAGGCGGGCATAGGTCTGGGAGCTCAGATCCCAGGCCCCGATCGCGCCGCTGAAGCCGGAGCAGATCTCCTGGAAGGAACCGGAGATGATGCAGTTGCTGCCATTGGTCTGCCGAGGTCCGCCCGCACCCGCCTCGCTCACCAGCAGCCGGTTGCCCACGAAGGTGATGCCACGGGGATTCAGCAGCCCGTTGGTCAGCAGGCGCTGCTGGTAGGAGGGCCCGGCCTGCGCCGCCATCGGCAGGGCGCCCAGGCCGGCGATGGCCAGCGCCGCCAGGGGCCACGCCGCCGAAACGTGCCCAGGGCGCGGCGAGCTCGGTCGGGTCCGTCGAGCCGATGGGCAAATCATGGAAGCAATCGTTGACGTGTCCGCCAGGAAAAAAAGTTAATGGTTGATATTAACACGTTTGAATCTTCTGGGTCAAGCCAGTGCCAGGCCCTTGGGTCTGCCGATCGCCGCAGATGGGGTGATCGGAATCACGCTGCCCTTGGATCCGGATCACCGTCGGGCCAGTGCAGTGCAAATACTTTGCGGAAGGTGATCCCAAAGCTGATGGCTTGATTGCCGATGACCAACCGCAACTTTTCGCCATGTCTGACAACAGCCTGAGCGCAGCCTTCCCGATTAGTGCCAGCAACCTGGCCCTGATTCGGACCAATCTGAAACGCCGCCAGGAGTTCTTCCAGAGGCCGGAATCGATCTATGCCTGGTGGCGACGCTGCGGCGTCAGGGTCCTGATCGTCACCGATGGCGATCTTGATTTTGGAGAGGGCGATTTCGGGCTGTCCACCTTCGTGCGAGTGCTCAAGAATGAGGCGCCGAGCCGAATTGGCTTTGAGATCACATTGGCCCATATCCGCAATGTCAGCGATGCTCGCATGCTGGTCGATGAGCCTGGCATTGCCAATCGGATCAAGTTGTTTCGATTTGATAATGCTGCCCATTTTAAGCCGGGAATGTACGACCAGGTCTGGCTGTTTGGCATCGAAACTAGTTATGCCGGCATGCCCGGGCGTGGTGTCACATTGGCCATGGCAGAAGTGAATGCAATCTTCGCTCATATGCAGGCGGGTGGTGGTGTTTTTGCCACCGGTGACCACGGCTATCTGGGCCAGGCTCTCTGCAGTGCTCTGCCGCGGGTGCGCAACATGCGCTATTGGGGTGATTTTCCCAGCAGCGACAATCAGCTGAATCAGGTGAGCATGACAGGGCCTCGGCGCAATGATTCCAATCAGGAAGGCAACGATCCTGGCACGTCATTCAGTGATCAAAGTGATGACATCCCCCAGCCGCTTGATCTGCTGCTCTACAGCTCCTATGCCGGCTATCTGCGCTCGGCGCGTTATCCCCATCCCCTGCTGTGTGGGCGCATGGGGCGAATTGATGTCTTCCCCGACCACCCTCATGAAGGTGAAGTGCGAAGCCCCGCCCCTGGCGAGCTGACGCAACAGGTCGGCGGGGTGGAGGAATACCCTCTGGACGCTGCGGGTCAGCGGGTTGCGCCGGAGGTGGTGGCGTGGGGGCGCGTGCGCGCGGGCAATACGACGCGATCCACGGGTCCCAATGGTATGAAGATTCCCACCATCGCCCATGGCTTTGGTGTTGTCAGTGCCTACGACGGCCATCGTGCTGGTGGCAAGGGACGGGTGGTCTGCGATTCCACCTGGCATCACTTTGTGAACGTGAATCTGATCGGCGTTGTCGAAGGAGGGATCTTCGATGAATTCGCTGTTGCC
>JBIKTO010000351.1:0-3461 GCA_044348065.1 Cyanobium sp. | reverse complement strand
GTGATCGACCTGATCCTGGAGAAGGCGATCCAGGCCTTCAACGCCGCCGAGGCGGCCCGCCGAGCCCGCGAGCTGGTGCGCCGCAAGTCGGTGCTGGAGAGCTCCACCCTGCCCGGCAAGCTCGCCGATTGCAGTTCGCGCGACCCGTCCGAATCGGAGATCTACATTGTCGAGGGCGATTCCGCCGGTGGCTCCGCCAAGCAGGGTCGCGACCGTCGCTTCCAGGCGATCCTGCCCCTGCGCGGCAAGATCCTCAACATCGAGAAAACCGACGACGCCAAGATCTATAAAAATACCGAGATCCAGGCCCTGATCACGGCCCTCGGCCTGGGCATCAAGGGTGAGGATTTCGAGGAGAAAAACCTGCGTTACCACCGGATCGTGATCATGACCGACGCCGATGTGGATGGCGCCCACATCCGCACATTGCTGCTCACCTTCTTCTACCGCTATCAGAAGATGCTGGTGGAAGGTGGCTACATCTACATCGCCTGCCCGCCGCTCTACAAAGTGGAGCGCGGCAAGAACCATGCCTATTGTTACAACGACACTGAACTTCGTAAAACCATCGATGGTTTCGGCGAGAAAGCCAATTACACGATCCAGCGCTTCAAGGGCCTGGGCGAGATGATGCCCAAACAGCTCTGGGAAACCACCATGGATCCCGGCACCCGCATGATGAAGCGCGTCGAGATCGAGGATGCCGCCGAGGCGGACCGCATCTTCACGATTCTGATGGGCGATAAGGTCGCCCCCCGTCGCGAATTCATCGAGGCCCACAGCGCCGAGCTCGACCTCACCCAGCTCGATATCTGATGGCGTTGTCCCCGCCTGCGGCACGTCCCCTCGCCCGCCAGGGTTGGGCCAGCTGGAAGGCTCTGGCCCTGTTGGGTTTCGCCCTGCTGGCCCCGGCGGCCCTGCCCGCCGGCGGCGGTGATCGGCGCTTGCCGGAGTTGCGTCGTCGCCAGAGCGCCCACGAGCCCCTGCTCAGCTCCAGCGGCCTGAGCCTGCGCAGCGCACCCCAGCGCCGGGCACCCCTGCTGGCCCAGGTGGAGGCCGGGGTGCCCCTGCGGGTGGTGCAGCAGTGGTTGTCGCCGGAGGGCCGCCGCTGGCTGCGGGTTGAGGCCAGCGGCAGCAGCGGCCGGCCGGCGCGCGGCTGGCTGCAGTGCTGAACCGCGCTGGTGCGGCGCTGGCCCTCAGGCCGCCAGCGCCGCCTCGATCGCCGCCTTCAGTTCCGGAGCATCCGGTGCCACGGCGCTCTTGAAGCGGCCCAGCACGGTACCGTCGCGGCCCACCAGAAACTTCTCGAAGTTCCAGGCCACATCACCGGCGGGATCCACCTGGCTGAGGGTGGTGTAAGGCTCTGTTTTGGCGCCGGTGGCGTGCACCTTGTCGAACAGCTCGAAGCTCGCCCCATAGGTGGCGGAGCAGAACTCGCGGATCTCCGGCAGGGTGCCAGGTTCCTGGCCGCCGAAATTGTTGCAGGGGAAGCCCAGCACCACCAGCCCCTGGGGTCCGTAGGTGTCCTGCAGGGCCTGCAGGCCGGCGTACTGACGGGTGAAGCCGCAGCGGCTGGCCACATTCACGATCAGCAGCACCTGACCGGACCACTCCCCCAGGTTGCGCTCTGCGCCGCTGGCGCTGCGGACGACGACGTCGCTGACATTGATCGACATGGCCGGGGTTGGTGATAGGCACAGCTCAGGACCCTAGCGGTCTCCCCATACACTGCGGGGACGCCGCCGATGCCCTGCCCATGAGTGAGGCGTCCGCCGTTGCCGACGTGGTGGCGCGCCAGCTGGAGAACCTGCTGGAGGCGGCGAACTACGACGGCGCCAAGCTGCTGCTCCAGCCGGTGCAGCCGGTGGATGCGGCGGAGGCGATCGGCACGCTCCCCCGCACCCTGCAGGCCCTCGCCTTCCGCCTGTTGCCGAAGGACGAAGCGATCGAGGTGTACGAATACCTGGAGCCGCCGGTCCAGCAGAGCCTGCTGGAGCGGTTGCGCTCGGGCGAGGTGCTGGAGCTGGTGGAGGAGATGTCCCCGGACGACCGGGTGCGACTGTTCGATGAGCTGCCCGCCAAGGTGGTGCGGCGGCTGCTGGCGGAGCTGAGCCCGTCGGAGCGGCGGGTGACGGCCCAGATGCTGGGCTACGCGCCGGAGACCGCCGGTCGGCTGATGACCACCGAGTACATCGATCTCAAGGAGTTCCACAGCGCCGCCCAGGCCCTGGAGATCGTGCGTCGCCGCGCCCGCGACACCGAGACGATCTACAGCCTTTACGTCACCGACGCCTCCCGCCACCTCACGGGCATGCTGTCGCTGCGGGATCTGGTGACCGCCGATCCGGAGCAGCGCCTTGGCGACGTGATGACCCGCGAGGTGGTGCAGGTGAGCACCGACGCGGAGCAGGAGGAGGTGGCCCGCATCATCCAGCGCTACGACTTCCTCGCCGTGCCCGTGGTGGACCGGGAGGAGCGGCTGGTGGGCATCGTCACCGTCGATGACGTGATCGACGTGATCCAGCAGGAGGCCACCCGCGACCTCTACGCCGCGGGCGCCGTGCAGGCCGGAGATGAGGACGATTACTTCCAGAGCAATCTCTTCACCATCGCCCGCCGCCGGGTGGTGTGGTTGCTGGTGCTGCTCCTGGCCAACAGCGGCACCGCTGCCGTGATCGCCTCGATGGATACGGTGCTCAAACAGGTGGTGATGCTCGCCGCCTTCATTCCCCTGCTGATCGGCACCGGCGGCAACGTGGGTGCCCAGAGCTCCACGGTGGTCATCCGGGGTCTGAGCACCCAGCGGATCCAGAGCCTGGGGGCGGCGCTCGCGGTGGGGCGGGAGGCGGTGGCCGGCGCCCTGCTCGGTCTGCTGATGGTGCTGGTGGTGGTGCCCTGGTCCGCCTACGTGTCCCACAGCTGGCTGGTGGCGGGGGCGGCCGGGGTGAGCCTGGTGGCGATCACCACCCTGGCGGCCACGGCGGGGGCGGCTCTGCCGCTGCTGTTCGATCGCATTGGCCTGGATCCGGCCCTGATGTCGGCGCCCTTCATCGCCACCGCCACCGACGTGGTGGGGGTGTTCATCTACCTGCGCACGGCCTCCTGGCTGGTGTCCTGGCTGGGGGCGGGGGGCTGAGCCGGACGCTCCTTACAAAATCTTCCGATTCCCCGGGGGCTTCCTGAGAGGGGTTCACACTTCTTGAGGTTAGGCTTTACACACCGTTATGTTGTCGGCCGTGGTCCTCGCCCTCTCCCCCGTTCCCGCCGCACCCTCCTCAGGCGGTTCCTCGGCGTCCACCCGGCAGCTGCCGCCCGTGGACGGTGATCTGGTGCGCTCCTATCTGCGCGACATCGGCCGGGTGCCGCTGCTGTCCCATGAGCAGGAGATCACCCTGGGCCGTCAGGTGCAGGAGCTGATGCAGCTGGAGGAGCTGCGGGAGGAGCTGACGATGCGCGCCGGT